>JADGRN010000010.1 GCA_017880825.1 Methylophilaceae bacterium
TGCCGGCGCTGCTGCTGCCGGGGCCGGAGTTGGTTTGGCTTCCTCTGCCGGCTTAGCGGCAGGCGTATCTGCTTCCGCTGCATCCATGGTCAGAATCAGTGTGCCTTGGGCAGCTTTATCGCCTACCTTGATCTTGAGTTCTTTCACTACGCCGGCGAACGGCGCAGGGATATCCATGGAAGCCTTGTCGGATTCCAGAGTAATCAGCGGATCATCTTCGCCTATACTGTCGCCGGATTTAACCAGCACTTCGATGACGTCAACATCCTCAAAGTTGCCGATGTCAGGGACGAGGACTTGTTTAATAGCCATTTGTCGTCTCCTGATTAAACCGTGGTCGGATTGGGCTTGGCTGCGTTGATCTTGTATTTCTTGATCGCTTCAGCGGCTTTAGTTGCGGGTAGTTTGCCATCGTCGGCCAGCGCCTTGAGTGCGGCAACCACAACATAGTAGCGGTCCACCTCAAAGAAACTGCGCAGTGCTTCACGGCTGTCGCTGCGGCCAAAGCCATCAGTCCCCAGCGCGACAAAGCGTTGTGCAACGAAGCCGCGAATCTGCTCGGCAAATGCCTTCATGTAGTCGGTGGAGGCAATCACCGGGCCTTCTGCCTTTTTCAGGCACTGTGCAACGTAGCTGTCCTTCTGCGGCTTATCGGGATGCAGCATGTTCCAGCGTTCCACCCCCAGGCCTTCGCGGCGCAGTTCGTTAAAGCTGGTGACGCTCCAGATGTCGGCGGCAACGCCCCAGTCTTTCTCCAGCAACTCAGCGGCTGCAATGACTTCGCGCAAAATCACGCCACTGCCCATGAGTTGGACCTTGGGTGCTTTTGAATCTTTAGCGGCTTTGGACTTGCTGAACTGGTACATGCCTTTGATGATGCCGTCCTCAATGCCCTGGGGCAGTGCGGGATGGGTGTAATTTTCGTTCATCAGGGTGATGTAGTAATACACATCCTCCTGCTCTTGCATCATGCGGCGCAGGCCATCCTGCATGATCACGGCCAGTTCGTAGGCAAAGGTCGGGTCGTAGGAGATGCAGTTGGGGATGGTCGCTGCCAATAATTGGCTGTGGCCATCTTCGTGCTGCAGGCCTTCGCCATTCAGCGTAGTGCGGCCGGCTGTGGCGCCAAGCAGGAAGCCGCGCGCACGTGAATCCCCCGCCGCCCAGGCGAGGTCGCCGATGCGCTGGAAACCGAACATGGAGTAGAAGATGTAGAACGGGATCATCTGCACACCGGTGGTGCTGTAGGATGTGGCCGCCGCAATCCAGGAGGAGAATGAACCGGCCTCGTTGATGCCTTCCTCCAGAATCTGGCCGTCTTTCTGTTCCTTGTAGAACATCACCTGGTCGGAGTCCTGCGGGTCATACAACTGGCCCACCGAGGAGTAGATGCCCAAGCTGCGGAACATGCCTTCCATGCCGAACGTGCGCGCTTCATCCGGCACAATAGGCACGACATATTTGCCTATGGTCTTGTCGCGCAATAGGGTGGAAAGAATGCGCACGAACGCCATGGTGGTGGAAATCTCGCGTTCACCGGTCGCGGCCAGCATGTTCTCGAACGCCGACAGTGCCGGTACGGTCAGCTCGTTGCCCTTGCGGCGGCGCGCCGGCACGAAGCCGCCTGCGGCTTCGCGGCGCTGACGCAGGTACTGCATCTCCGGGCTGTCTTCGGCGGGCTTGTAGAACGATAGTTTTTCCACTTCCTCATCGCTGATCGATAAATCGAAACGCGTGCGGAAAACCTTGAGCGAGGCGAGGTCCATGCTCTTCTGCTGGTGGGTGATGTTCTGGCCTTCACCCGCATCGCCCATGCCGTAACCCTTGACGGTTTTTGCCAGGATAACCGTAGGCTGACCCTTATGCTTGACCGCCGCGGCATAGGCGGCATACACCTTGTGCGGATCATGGCCGCCACGGTTGAGGCGCCAGATGTCCTGATCCGACATCGCCGCCACCATTTCCTTCAGCTCCGGATATTTACCGAAGAAATGCTCGCGCGTATAGGCGCCGCCCTTGGCCTTGAAGTTCTGGTATTCGCCGTCGACCGCTTCTTCCATGCGCTTTTTCAGCAGGCCGTCCTTGTCCATCGCCAGCAGTGGATCCCAATAGGAGCCCCAGATGACCTTGAGCACGTTCCAGCCGGAGCCACGGAAATCGGCTTCCAGTTCCTGGATGATCTTGCCGTTGCCGCGCACCGGGCCGTCCAAGCGCTGCAGGTTGCAATTGATCACGAAGATCAGGTTGTCAAGTTTTTCGCGCGAAGCCAGCGAAATCGCACCCAAGGATTCAGGCTCGTCCATTTCGCCGTCGCCGCAGAACACCCACACCTTGCGCTCGGAAGTGTCGGCGATACCGCGGTCATGCAGGTATTTGAGGAAGCGCGCCTGGTAAATACCCTGGATCGGTCCCAGGCCCATCGATACCGTGGGGAACTGCCAGAAATCCGGCATCAGCCAAGGATGCGGATAAGAAGGCAAGCCCTTGCCACCCGTTTCCATGCGGAAATTGGACAATTGCTCTTCTGTCAGGCGGCCTTCCAGAAAGGCGCGCGCATAGATGCCGGGTGATGAGTGTCCTTGGAAGTACACCAGGTCGCCACCGAATTTATCGTTGGCAGCGCGGAAAAAATGGTTGAAGCCGACGTCATACAAAGTCGCAGCAGACTGGAAACTGGCGATATGGCCGCCCACCCCTGGAGATTTTTCGTTGGCGCGCAGCACGGTCATGATCGCATTCCAGCGTATCAATGCGCGAATGCGGCGTTCCATGGTCGGGTCGCCCGGCAGCTTCTGTTGCAAGTGCGACGGGATGGTGTTCACATACGCCGTGGTGGCGTTGTAGGGCAGATAAGCGCCGGAGCGCCGCGCTTTATCAATCAGCGTTTCCAGCAGGAAGTGCGCGCGCTCGGTTCCCTCCTGTTCCAGCACCGCATCGATGGCATCAAGCCATTCGTGGGTCTCTTGCGGGTCAGTATCGGGGGTCAATGCCATATGGTGATCTCCAGGAAACTTTTGTGGTTTGCTATAGGTATAATCAAATTGAAGCGGCAACAAGCTGATAACACAACTTTGCAACCTGATTTACAGTACAGCTTGAGGCTCAGGAAAGTCGCCATATTGGCTTTTTTGGCGGTTCAGGTCAAGTTCAAGCATGTTGCCCATAGCCTGGCTACAGCCCTGCCAGCCGCTCCCATGCTTAAAATAAGAGGAATTCCATGCCCATACAATTGAAGCAATTTACCTCACCGGCAGATGAAAAGTCACTGTCTGCCAGCAGCCATGTGTTATTCGTGTTGCCGCCCGACAAGCCCGCCAGAATGCCTTACGGCGCGGTGCTGGAGAAAAAGTTGAAGCGCAGCCATAGCAAGTACAGTGATTTGGCCAAAACGCCAATGAGCAGTGACCTGCCGCATGGGGGACCAAGTGGTGCTCCAAGTGGAACTCCAAGTGGAGCTATAGCAAGCTGGGTGGTGCTGGATGCCAAACACAATGCTTTTCAGCGCCATACCTTGTTGCGCAAGGCGCTGAAAACCCTGCTTGATGAAAAGCCGCAAACCCTGGCGATTGCCGTGTTTGGCGATGATGCATTCAGAAAAGCCGCCGCTTGTGATGCATTTTACGTGGTGAGCGTCAATGCGGCTGAATTGCCCAGCCGCAAGAAATCGAAAGATAAACCCATGCGGCTCAAGACTATTGCCTTGCATGGCTGGCAGGAGTCGCACGGCTATGCCCAGATCCAGGCGCGTGTAGCGGGCAATACGCTGACCCGCCAGCTCACCATGCTGCCGCCGAATGAATTAACGCCCACCATTTACCGCGACAAGATGGCCAAGCTGGCTAAAGACAACGGCTGGAAGCATGAAGAATACGACATGAAAAAGCTGCAAAAAATCGGTGCAGGGGCTTTTGTCGCGGTGGGGCAGGGCTCCGAGCCGCAGGATGCGGCGATTGTGCATCTTAGCTATTCACCTAAAGGCGTCAAAAAACATATCGCGCTGGTGGGCAAGGGCATCTGCTTTGATACCGGCGGCCATAACCTCAAGCCGGCGCGCTATATGCATGGCATGCACGAGGACATGAACGGCTCGGCGGTGGTACTGGGTATCCTGCTGGCGGCGACGCAATCCAAGTTGCCGATCAGGATCGATTGCTGGCTGTCCATCGCGCAGAACCATATCGGCCCCAAGGCCTACAAGCAGAATGACGTGGTGACGGCGCTCAATGGCACCACCATTGAGATCGTGCACACCGACGCCGAGGGCCGCATGGTGCTGGCCGATACGCTGACGCTGGCTTCGCGCGAAAAGCCAGAGTTCATGATGGATTTCGCCACCTTGACCGGCAGTATGGCGGTGGCGCTGGGCGACCGTTACAGCGGCGTCCTCGGCAATCGCCCTGAACTGCTGTGCAAAGCCATGGGGGCGGGCACCGCTTCCGGCGAACGTGTCTCGGTTTTTCCTTTCGATGAAGACTACGAAGAAGACCTGGAAAGCGGCATCGCCGATATCAAGCAGTGCACTCTGGACGGCGGTGCTGACCACATACTGGCCGCACGTTTCTTGTCCAGATTTATCGAAGGCGATGTGCCGTGGCTGCATGTGGATTTGTCCTCCAGCAACCGCAAGGGCGGCCTGGGTGCGGTAGCCAGCGACGTGAACGGTTTTGGGGTCGGTTTTGGACTGGCGCTGATCACCCGGATATTGTCTGAATAGAGCCTGACTGATTGCGAGTCCGGAGCATGCGCTGGAATAAGCTGATCTGGTTTAGTTGCCTGCTATTGCTCAGTCTGCCTGCGCAGGCTGAGACCAGCCCTGTTCAAATATCGGTGATGCCTTCCGGCAAATACTTCCGATTGGTAGGGCGCAATGACGGGGTGGCGCCGATGGATGTGCGGGTGGATCTCGGGAGCAGCAGAAATGTGCGCAGCGATGGGGGTACGGTATTGCATGTGGTGTTGCGACCCAGTGCTGAAACAGCATTGGCGCGCCTTGAGCCAGTGTATAAGGAGGAGCCCATGGAGGTGCGATGGCGGGTAAGCAGTCAGTTGGGAGACCCGGAGGCCGTGCATGATGAGAGCGCACACTATCTTTTGCCGTTTCCTGCGGGCCGTCGTTTAAAGGTGGTGCAGGCCGCTGATGGCCAGTTGACAACCCATAACAGTGAAAATATGCGTCATGCGGTGGATATCGCAATGCCGGAGGGTACGCCGGTTTTGGCAGCCCGTAGCGGAAGAATGCTGGATAGCCGGGGCTGGTTCGGCGAGGGGCGGCCAGAAGTGGAGTATCTGGGACGTGCCAATTTTGTGCGGATTTTGCATCCCGATGGTACTTGGGCTGTGTATGCTCATCTATCCGAAATCAATTCAAATCTGAATCCCGGAGATTGGCTCGAAGCAGGAACGCAAATTGGCCTGTCCGGAAATAGCGGTTTCAGCAGCGGACCACACCTGCATTTTGCGGTACTTAAAAATACCGGCAGCGCAGAACAGGCGCTGCCTTTCCAGTTCTATACTCCACAGCGCGGCATGTTTATTCCACATCAAGGCGAGTGGCTGCAACAATGAACGGGATTTGCTGGAGAATATCGGGAGCCGGCATCGAACTGTCAATCGATTACGGGTCATGGCTTCTGGTGTTGTTCCCGACTTTCGTCATGGGGTGGTCGGGAATGATGTTGACCGGCTCGGTGTTCAATTACATAGTGCGTCCATATGACAGCCGGACATAAACGAAGGATTGAGATGCAACTAACATTTTGCGGCGCGGCGAGTGAAGTTACCGGTTCCTGTTACCTGGTGGATACCGGCACAGTGCGTTTTTTGGTGGATTGCGGCATGTTTCAGGGTGGCCATGATGCCGACCTGAAAAATCAGAAATTTCCCACATTCGACCCGAAGTCGATTGATTTTGTATTAGTCACGCATGCCCATATTGACCATTCCGGCATGTTGCCGCGTCTGGTTGCTTGCGGTTATAACGGGCCAATCTATACCACCAGAGCCAGCCTGGATCTGTTAAAAGTCATGCTGTCTGATAGTGCTCACATTCAGGCCAAAGAGGCAGAATGGGCGGAGCAACACCCCGAGCGCAACCACAGTCGCAACGCGACAGCGCTGCCGCTATACACCTTGCACGATGTGGAATCAGCCTTGGCATTGGTTGAGGCGGTGCCTTATGCAGCGAAAATCCAGCCACACGCAACCGTCGCCTGCCGGTTTCTCGATGCCGGGCATATTCTAGGTTCCGCCATCATCGAGGTGTGGGCGGGCGGTAAAAAGATTGTGTTTTCGGGCGACCTTGGTCAGCCAGGCCGCCCAATTCTGCGTAGTCCCACGCCGGTTGAGAGTGCGGATATCGTGCTGGTTGAATCCACCTATGGCAACCGCCTGCACAAGAATTTAAACGATACCCTGGATGAATTCGTCCAGGTTATCGAAGATACAAGGCATCACAAACACGGCAATATCATCATGCCGGCGTTTACCGTCGGGCGCACCCAGGAAATTTTATACCTGCTGATCGACCTCACGCGTCAGCGGCGTCTGCATGATCTCAAGATTTATGTCGATTCGCCCATGGCGCTCGCGGCAACCGAAATCACCATGCATCATATCGAGCTCTTCAATAAGGAGGCGCAAGCATTGCTGGCATGGGGGCAGGAACGACGGAAAGAATTGCCCGATATCAATTTCGTGCAATCCGTGGAGGAATCCATAGCCCTCAACGACATCCGTTCCGGCGCCATCATCATCTCCGCCAGCGGCATGTGCGATGCCGGGCGCATCAAGCACCATCTGAAATACAACCTCAGGCGTCCGGAATGCAGCATCGTTTTCACCGGGTTCCAGGCCGAAGGAACGCTGGGCAGAAGGCTGGTAGATGGCGCAAAGCTGGTCAGAATATTCGGCGAGGAAATCCCGGTGCGGGCGAGCATCCATACCGTCGGCGGCCTTTCCGCACACGCCGACCAGGCTGGATTGCTCGATTGGCTGGGGCACTTTAAACAGGCGCCGCAGCAGACCTTTGTTGTACATGGCGAAGCCGCTACTGCCATCCAGTTTTCTGGATTGATCAGGGAGCGAATGCACTGGAATGTCCTGGTACCTTCGGCCAATGAAACTGTCAGGCTTTGATGGACACAGAGCAGTTGTGAAGAGAAAAGGGAAGAATTTGCCTGCTGCACCTATCAATTGATACGGCCAATTCTCCTTATCTAGTTGCGATTATCGGCATGGCTATGTTCTGTCGCAGCCGCACGTGGGTAAGTGATTGTCGTGCCATCCATCTTGGCAAAAGGGGGCAGCGTGTGTATCTGGCATCGGGTTTGGTTAATGATTTCCTCGACGCGAAGACCATGTACTACTAAAGCATCGGCAATTAACGAGCGATGACAGCGCCAAGGCACGGCCTCGGCGCACATCAGCGCCACACGATCCTGTTTTGCCAGTTTCATGAGGGACTCTAAATTCTGCGCGAATTCGTCGGTCTGCATATAGTCGGCATAACCGCGGAACGAGGCATTTCGCCAACCTTGATTCGGGGACTCCGGACTGGTGCGGCGGAAGCCTCCCAAGCCCACGACATGCGTATAGTTGATGCCTGCGGCCTCAAGTGCCGCCGGAAAAGTGTCGCGGTTGAACTGTGGGTTATGGCGAGAGCGTGGCACGGTACGCACATCAATAAGGTGGGTCACCGAGTGGGCGGTAAGTAACGCAATAAACTCGGTGAGGGGGTGCGTCGAATGACCAACCGTCAATACGACTGGCTGAGAGTCCTGCTTCACTAACCCAACAATACTTTTGAGGCTGCCATCATGTTGACGGTTTTTCCAGGACGATGGTCACGAGTATGGACGCATCTTCCGTTGCCCGCAGTGCGTGAGGCACATGGCCTGCCAGATACATGAAGTCGCCTGCGAGCATGGTTTTGCAACTGCCGTGGGTGGTGACCTCAATCGCGCCCTCGAGGCAGTGCATGGTAATCGGGCCTTCGACCGCATGCTCGGGTAACTCCTTGCCAGCGGGCAGAACGAGTCGCATGACCCTGAGCTGCTCGTCATGCAAAAGCGTGGTTGACTGAGGGTCGGCTAGCGGTGCGCCCAGTGGCCGAAGGCTGACGAGTTCGCCGGACGATGCATGATGAGTAGCCATAATGATTCCTATAAAAGGATGGTTTTATCCGGGCTTGCCATCGAGCCGGGGGCGCGTTAATACGGGCCAGTAGCGTATCGCGTAGAGGCCAAATGCCGCAGCCCACAGCAGCGCCGATAGCTGGACACTCGGTCTATACAGCCCGGGTGACGCGATGCCACCAAAGACGCGCACAACCGCCGCGACTTGTATCAGCAGAAACACTGTAAGCTCGAAGCCATCCGCTACCAGGGGCCGCCCGGTATGGCCGCGGGCGGTCCGGGTCATCATGCCCAGGGTTAATCCGCCAATCGCGCCTACGGTGAGCGCATGGATGGCATACGATCCGGTCAGCAGTTGCAGTGCAAACAAGCCACGTAGCGCGAGGTGCACGATTATCCATGCGTATGCTGCATGAAGTATCCATACCAGTGGCGTAGCGAGGGTGCGCCACGGTTTCCACAGATATAGGCGCATACCATGTGCCAGCCCGCTGGTCAACGCAATCACGGCAATGATTGCCTGGGGCAATTGCAGCAGGTCTGCTGCGAACAACAGTATTACAGTGCCAAGCGCAAGTTTTTCCACCAACGCTTTGCGCGTTGCGTTGGTGCCAGGCACCCCGTTGTTGGTGAACATCGGGATCACGCGGCCACCCATTACCACCATGATGAACAGCACTAGGTCCAGCGCGAGCTGCAGGCCCAAACGCGGCGAGATTGTGAAGCGCTCCCGCAGCGCCAGGTGCACCGCGAGGATCAGCACACCCATTAGCACCAGCAGCCCAACGAAGAAATAGTTGCGGACATTGCGCGATCGAAACAACGGAATGCCGATCGCCACCGCGACAGCGACAGGGAAAGCTGCGTTCACCATGGCTGCCGTCATGGCAAACGGTGTCAGCACTAATACCCTGCCGCAGACCCATAGCGCTGCCAACGCCATCAACGGTACGCCGCTCGGCATCGGCTCGTTCGTCCAGGCGCGCACGGCAGTCAACAGAAAGCCTGCGATGACCGCAGTCGCGTAACCGAACAGCATTTCATGGCCGTGCCATACCGGCCCCTGCAGGTACGCGGAAGGAAGGTAGCCTGAGAACTGCGCTGCCCAGAGCAGCACGCTGAAAGCACCGAAGAGGCTCGCGAGCAGGTAAAACGGGCGAAAACCCAAATTCCATAGTGCGAAGCCGGCAGTAACAGCCGGAGCTTTGGGTTGTACAGGCCTATTAAGCGGAAGTTCGTTCATGTGAGGTACTGGCAATCCAAAATGTCGAAAAGGGTCAACATCGATTACTTACTTGCACCCCACACATTTGCCTTTGACGGTGTCGAAACCTTTCACGGTTTCCAGACCTTTTACATCTTTAAAAATTGCACCATCCACTTCGGCATTGGTCAGGTCAGCGCCGGTGAGGTCAGCGCCGGTTAAATTTGCTTGATTAAGATCAGCGCGGTTCATATTGGTGTTGCGCAAGTTGGCGCCAGATAAATTGCCAAAGGTAAAGGCCGCGATGTTGAGATCTGCGCCTTCAAAATCGGCATTGGCAAAATTGCCACCGACCGAATCAAATTTCATTTGCCCCATCGGCTGATTGCCGACATCCAAACCAAAGCGGCCTTTTTTGATAGTGGCACCACTCATATCCACATTGCCCAGCGTGCCGATGACGCGTGCGTTGGACAAATTTGCACCTTTGAAATTGGTTTTATCAAAAATGGCTTGGAAGATGGTAGCGTCGGTGAGGTTGGCACCGGATAAGTTCACGTTCTCCAGACGCGCCAGATTCATATAGGCCTTGGTCAAATCCGCGCCGCTGAAATTGGAGCCGCGCAGATCGGCGCCAAACAGGTTGGTATCGACAAATTTGCCATAGCGCAGATCAAGCCCGCGCAGATCGTTGTAGCTCAGGTCCTTGCCGGAGAAATCGACGATGTTGCTGGGTGATGCTTTCTTCAGCATTTCCCGCACTTGTTCAGCGCTCAGTTTTTCCATGACCGCTGCGGTTTTATTTTCCGGAGCCATCATTTTTTCACGGAAGGCCATGGCCTTTTTCAGGTTTTCCTCCGGGTTTTTCAGAAACTCGGCTTTTGCGGCTTCGCTGGAAAAGCAGTGGATCTTGCCGGCGTTTTCCCAGAATACCGAACAGTCGGTTGGCACGATCTGGCCGTAAGCCGCGCCCAGGGTACAGTTTTTATCCGGCTCTGCCGCACCGGCATAACTGGCACAGGCCAACATCAATGCCACGGTTACAAAATTGACGATGCGCATGTTGTTTTCCTCGTTTCAAGAGCTTCAGGTTGGACGTTTTTTTGCGACGATAGTGCTGCCGGCCAGCGCTCATAATCAGCTAATCATAAACCAGTGTATGTAACTTTAGTCACTTAACTAACGCAATCATTACAGCACATGAGTAAATCATGGTTCGTATTTTATCTGACTGACCGATCGGTCAACCGATCATCGAAATACGCGTTTAATGATCACTCGCAGCAAAAAGTGCGGGGATAAAAAGATGAGAGGAAACGAAATTATGCGTATGACCAAATTAACCATACCTGCCCTGATGGCAGCTACGCTGTCGCTCAATGCGATGGCCGACGAGGTGTATTACGATACGGCGCGAGTGATCGCGGTGGCTCCGCAACTGGAGCGTGTGAATAATCCAAGGCAGGAATGCCATACAGAATATGTACGTGAAAGCTATAGCAACAATCGTTCTCCACTGGGCGCCATCATTGGTGGCGTGGCTGGTGGTCTGCTGGGCAGCCAGGTCGGTCGCGGCAACGGCCGTGTGGCCGGAGCAGCCGTAGGCGCCGGTGTTGGCGCAGTGGTGGGTGATCATATCGGCAATAATCAATCGACAACTTACCGCGATCGTCCGCTAGAGAGCTGCGTAACCGTGGATAACTGGCAAACGGTGAATCGCGGTTATCTGGTGACCTATCGCTACAATGGCCGCGATTACTCCACGGTGATGGACAATAATCCCGGAGACAGCATTCGTGTAAGCGTTGCCGCCAGCCCAGGCTACGCTGAACAAAGAATTACCTATCTGGAACCATCCTATGGCCGTAATTTCGATGGCCCCCCGGGATGGGACAGAGGCCGCGGCTGGGATAGAAGTCATGGCTGGGACAGGCATCATGGCCATGATCGTGACGATGACTGATTATCGAATCAATAAATGCTAGCCAAGTAAAAAGCCGCTACTTTTGGTAGCGGCTTTTTTGTTGCATGTCGATCCAGGGCTGGGCCTTAATAGCGGTTAATCCCAGAAAATCTGCGTTTCTATAAAATCTTGCCAGGTTTTATGCATTTGCTTGAGCGGTTGCGCCGAACGCATGGCATTCCATTCCAGCATAAGACTGGCAGCCTCGCTGATTTTAGGGTTCGCTTGCCTGCTTGCAAGTTGGTGAATCATGGTTTCGCTAACATTGATGTCGTTCAATAGTCCCAGTACTGCCTGTAAACGTGCCAGCCGATCAGCAAAACGCCGTGTTTTATTTTCCCCCTTATCCGGTCTATTTTTGGCATGGTAAACATGCGCAAAAAACTCTGCGGCATAACGCAGATATTTGGCTTCAATGCGCAGCTTGTGCAATTGCTTTGGATTTGACTCACCAAGTTTTTCAGCAAACTGCTGAAGTTTCCTGTGACTTTGCTGCAGGCGCCGGTTGGCCAGTTTAAGCACTTTTGTGTCAGGCGAATGGCTGAAAGATGTCAGCCATGCCCCCAGGCTTAATAGCAATCTTTGATAGCGCTGGCTATTCAGGGATTGCCTCAGCCTGGCATAAGCACGCTTGTGAGCCGCTGTTGCTCGCTGTTGCAGCAAGTCATATCCGGCATGCGGCTCCAATTGATTGAGTGCGGCAGGCAAGGTGGTATGCAACAGCACATCCCAATCACGCGCGCTGCCAAGCCGGGCGCTGAGCCAATCCAATTCATTCTGCATGTCTTTCGTTTCGCACTTGAACAGCTTGATTGCCACATACAAGCGCCTCAGCGCTATGCGCATTTGATGCACGCCTTCAGGGTCATCGCCGTGCAGCACCATATCCTGATTGTCTTGCAATTGGCGCAAACACTCGCTGGCAATTTGTTGGAAAGCCTGATCGGCAGACATTTTCGGACTAAGTTCAACAGCCCTGGCCTTGAAAATGGCAGGCGCTTGTGGCCGGTAATAAGCATAGCCGCGCTGGGCCTTGCTGATGTTTTCGATGTGTAGCGGTATATCGGCCTGCAAAGCCAGGGCAAGCTTAAACAAGTGTGCGGTTTTGCCGTGTTTCAGTTCCAGTTCGAGTTCTTGAATGGGCTCAGCTTTTTTGCCGACCCGCAACTCACCCAAATCCAATGCCACTTCCACCGCACTGCCGTCCGCATATTCAAGCTGCCATTCAGTGCGTTGCACATCGGTGATGAAAATTGGCCGCAAAGCATCACGCAGGCTTTGCCGGGCAAAAATTCTGGCCAGACCAGGCTCGGTGATTTTGGTGAAATCCGGCTCGTCTGAGGCAATGATGTCTTCCCACTCCATGCGCTGGTGTAATCCTGCCAATGAGTGCCCGGCACCTTTGACCGCCTGAAACCAGCCGCCTGACATGTGTCTGACCCGCAGACTGATAGCGGCATCAAGCAGTTTGAGGTCGGGGGTGTCGAAATAAATGCTGGTGAGTTTGCGCGTTAAGCTTTTGCCCACCAAGTGCAGCCTGATTGCAGGGTGCCGCCTCAGTCGCGGCACATCGGCTGCAGCGATACGTAATTTGAGTTCTATTTCATTAGGCATCGTCCGGCGCTGCGCTCATTTGGCATTGCGGTCGGCGTTAGTCAGCCAGTGCAACAGCGGCGCCCATTCCTGCAGATCACGCGCCACCAGTGACGGCCGCATGTCAAACAGGCTGGCCCCTTGCTCTGCGGATTGCACATAGATCTGTGCACCGCGCAAATTGGCTTGTACCGGGAAGCCGGTCTGCTCAAGATAGGCCGCCAAAGTTGCTGCGGAGCGGGTGCGAGTGTCGACCCGCATGCCGATGGTGGCGACAAAAGTGCGTTCCTTGCGCACCGCTTTTTCCTCACGCAGAATTTCAAGGAAAACCTCAGTAGCGCCAATATCAAAGGCAGAAGGCTGAATCGGTACGATCACCCAGTCAGCACGCTTTACCACGTCACTCAGTTTCTCGCCATGCAGTCCGGCTGGCGAATCAATGATGGTCCAGTCTGCACTCAGGCTATCCGGATGTTTGCCGCGCCCATCCTGCGCGTGTATCAGCGGCAGGGCGTCTGGGCGGCGTTCCAGCCAGGCTGTCGCCGAGCGCTGGCGGTCCATGTCAGACAGCACCACATGACGGCCGCGTTTGGCAAAGTAGCCTGCCAGATTGGTGGCCAGCGTGGTTTTGCCGCTGCCGCCTTTGGGATTGGCGATTAAAACAGTACGCACTTCGGTTCTCCTAAAATTATCAGGCGCAGCTAAATAAGGTCTGGTGAGAGCGCTGCCCGCAAAATAGTCTGTTCTCCACCAGCACGCACTCGGCTGGAAATCCACCAGATTGCGCCTTTTTTTACACTCCAGTAAGCAGCTTTTCCGGTCATGGCATACGCTGCGACCATGCCCAGCGTTGGCTGATGGCCAATTATTAACACCGCACCATCAGCCGTGGGCCAGCCAACGGCCTGCATCACTGCTTGTATGGAGGCCCCGGGAGCCAGTGCCTTCAGCGTGCTAAAATCTAACCTCAATGCTGCAGCGGTTTGTTGAGTACGCTGTGCGGGGCTGGCAAGAATGCGTGTTTTGGTTGGCAGGCGCGGCTTCAACCAAGCCGCCATTTTTTCCGCTTGTTTGTGGCCTTTGGCAGTGAGCACACGGGCCATGTCCGGGGCTGTATCTTCTGCCTCGGCGTGACGCCAGAGTATGAGTTCCATGCAGTGTTTTCTTTAAATTTTTGATAATACCGACCAAAAAACTATCTTAACTCTGCCAGCACCCTGACGAAAGTGACATCTGTGTGAATTTGTATCTTTATTTATCAGGTATGAGCTCCGAACCGACTCAAACGGCATCCGGCGTGCCAGCGTTGCAGCGGCTATTGGCGCTGGGCAGACACACCCTTATTAATGCGCCCATTGAGGCAGCACTTTGTCAGTCTTTCGCTGTGAGCAAACAAGCCGATTGGCCGGTCGCCGCGCTCTCCTGCTTGGGTGAACACGGTGCACCAGATAATGCTTACTGGTTTTATGCTGACCCGGTGCATCTTGTTTTGCAGCGGGATTATTTCTCGCTGGCACATCCAGCGCCATTGCTTTTAGAGCCATCAGAGTCGGAAGCTTTGTTGGACAGCCTCAATCAACATTTTGAGCAGGATGGCCTGCATTTTTTTGCAGGTCAATCAAAGCGCTGGTATCTGCGCTTGTCTCAAACACCAGAAATCAGCACCACATTGCCCGCAATGGCGGTCGGCCGCGATGTTCGGCCATTTGTGCCGCAGGGCAGCGGGGCGGCGCGCTGGGATCGGCTGCTGAACGAAATGCAGATGTTGTTGCATGAGCATCCCGTGAATCAGCAGCGCGAGGCCAGGGGTGAACTGCCGGTGAATAGCCTGTGGCTGTCCGGCGGTGGTGTGTTGCCGCAGCAAATCAAGACTGGTTATCAAACCATCTGGGCGGACAATCCGCTGGTTAAAGGCCTGGCTATCAGCGCTAACCTGCCATGCATGCCATTGCCGCACAGTGTTGAACAATTGTTGCATAACAGTCATGGCGAGACTTTGCTGGTGCTGGAAACACTCGCGCAGGATTGGGCCGCCGCGCTGATATACGCTTTGCGTAAAGGCAGGATAAAAACGTTGAGCATAAATTTAGCAAGCTCAGGGAAAATCGCCAGTGTGACTATCAAGCGCCATGACTTATGGAAATTCTGGCGCAGACCTAAACCAATCGAGACGTACTTTTCATGGCAAAAATAATATGGTGAGCATTGTTCAGCGCAGCTATGCAGCGCAATCTGTCACTAACTTAGTCCAGCATGGCATGCATCCGGTATTAAGCCGGGTGCTGGCCGCGCGCGGCGTTTGCAGCCCGGATCAGCTCGAATCTTCATTGAGCGGTCTGATTCCACCGGAGAAACTAACCAATAGCGGCGCGATGGCCCAATTGCTGGCTGATGCCATTGCCCAGCATAAAAGTCTGCTGGTCATCGGCGATTACGACGCCGATGGTGCCACTGCCAGCGCAGTGGCGGTGCGCGGCTTGCGCAGCATGGGCGCCAATGTGGATTATCTGGTGCCGAACCGCTTTGAATATGGCTATGGGTTGACGCCGGAGATTGTCGCGCTCGCCGCGCAACGCAAACCCGACATCATCATTACCGTAGATAACGGCATCGCCAGCGTAGAGGGCGTGCGGGCGGCGAATGATCTCGGCATGGCGGTGCTGGTGACCGATCACCACCTGCCCGGAGACACCACTCCTGAGGCCGCCTGCATTTTGAACCCCAATCAGCACGGATGCGACTTTCCGAGCAAGAATCTGGCGGGGGTGGGCGTGATTTTCTATGCCATGCTGGCCTTGCGTGCTGAATTGCGTTCGCGCGGAATTTTTGAGAACAAAGCAGAACCTAATCTGACTGAGTTGCTGGATTTGGTTGCATTGGGCACAGTGGCGGACCTGGTCAAACTGGACGACAACAACCGCATACTGGTGGACCAGGGTTTGCGCCGCATCCGTGCCGCTAAGGGTTGCCCTGGCATCAGGGCATTGCTCAGGCTGGCCGGGCGTGACCCTGCGCGCACCAGCGCACAAGACTTGGGCTTTAGCGTAGGCCCGCGCCTGAATGCGGCCGGTCGGCTGGACGACATGTCGCTCGGCATTGCCTGTTTGCTGACCGATGACGAGCGTGAAGCGCAGCGTATGGCGCAGCAATTGAACGAATTGAATCTGGCGCGGCGCAGTATAGAGGCGGACATGCAGGATACGGCCAATCTTGCATTGGAAGAGATAGACGTGGCAGGCCGCTATAGCTTGAGCCTGTATGACCCGCAATGGCATCAGGGGGTGATTGGCATCCTCGCTTCGCGCATCAAGGAGCGCTACCACCGCCCGGTGATTGCTTTCGCCCAGGCTGGCAATGGCCAGGATGGGAAGCTCCAACTCAAAGGTTCTGGGCGTTCGATTAGCGGTCTGCATCTGCGGGATGCTTTGGATTTGCTTACCAAACGTCAACCTGAGTTAATAGTCAGTTTCGGCGGCCACGCCATGGCAGCGGGGTTAACCATACGCGAATCGGACTTGAAGTTTTTTACCAGGGAATTTGAAGCGGTGGTTGGTGGCCTATTAACACCGGCTGATCTGGAATCGGTGATTGAGGTTGATGGCGCGTTGGCCGCCAGTGACCTCAACTGGTCAGTGGCTTGCGCGATTGAGCAGCAAGTCTGGGGGCAGGGCTTCCCGCTACCGGCTTTCTGCGATGAATTTGAGGTGCTGGAACAGCGTGTAGTGGGCGAGCGCCATTTGAAATTGATTTTAGCCAAGGGAGGGCAGCGCTTTGACGCCATCTTTTTTCAATATAGTGATTTCCTGCCCCAAAAGATAGTCGCGGTGTACCAATTGCAGACCAATCAATATAACGGCGCGCAAGGGGTACAGTTGAATTTACGCCATTGGGATGCGATTATCTAAGCCAGGGTAGTGCCTCAGTTTGAAATTCAAGCATCTTGAAATTGGCATGGTGAGGGCTATCAAGTTCAATGGCCTTGAGATTCAAACTGAGACGCTACCAAAAATTGCATGACATCTTTAAATTATCCAGATATCTTACTGTGATATAAGGGTATATGGTCTTCAAGCCCATGAAGAGGAAACAAAAATAGGAAAGCTTGAATCGCTTTGGGACTGCTGAAAACATTTTGTCGTTGCCATAGCCCTTGTCGTCCAGACCGCAGCCTTGCGGACATGGCTGCTGCGGGTTTTGGGAGTACGCCTGCCCACCCGGCATGCTATCCGTCTATGACGAGAATAAGTTTGGTCGCGGGGGGTTATGGATAATCAGCTC
>JADGRN010000082.1 GCA_017880825.1 Methylophilaceae bacterium
CGATGTCCCGGAAGGCCGGGGCACGACTGGCACGGCGTTGCGCGAGAATCGGGCGATCATCGTCACCGATTACCTCAACGACCCCATGACCGCACTTTGGAAGGCGCATGCCGCGAATCTCGGCTGGGCTTCGGCCGCCGCGTTCCCGATCCAGCGCGGCGGTCGGCCATTTGCAGTGCTCACTGTTTGTCATGCACTGGTCAACGCCTTCGATGAGGAGGTCATCGCATTGCTGGAAGAGATGTCGAAAGATATTGCTTTCGCGCTGGATAATTTCGATCGTGAAGTCCAGCGCAAAGCGGCGGAAGAATCCCTGAAATTGGCGGCTTCCGTCTATGAGACCAGCAGCGAGGGGATCATGATCACCGATGTCAATAACCAGATTATTGCCGTCAATCCGGCTTTCACAGAGATTACCGGTTACGTTGCGGAAGAAGTCATCGGCAACAATCCCAATATCCTGAGTTCCGGCCGTCATGATGAGGGCTTCTATCAGGTCATGTGGGAAGATATTACCACCAGCGGCAGCTGGCAGGGTGAGATTTGGGACCAGCGCAAGAATGGCGAAGTCTATCCCAAGTGGCTTACCGTCAATAGCGTTTTCAACGAGGATGGCACGGTGCAACAACGCGTGGCGATGTTCACCGATATCAGCCGGAAAAGAGAAGCCGAGGAACTGATCTGGCGTCAGGCCAACTTCGATCCCTTGACCGAACTGCCCAACCGCCAGATGTTCCACGACCGCCTGGATCAGGACATCAAAAAGGCCAACCGTGCCGGCCTTCCGCTGGCGCTAATACTCCTCGACCTCGACCAGTTCAAGGAAGTCAACGACAGCCTCGGCCACGACAAGGGCGACGCCCTGCTCAAGGATGTGGCGCAACGCTTGAGCAGCTGCGTGCGCGAAACTGACACCGTGGCGCGACTGGGCGGGGATGAATTCACCGTCATCCTCAGTGAACTGGACGACCCCGGTAACGTTGATCGTGTGGCCCAGGAGATCCTGCGCAAATTGGCCGAGCCATTCCAGCTGGGAGAAGATGTGGCCTATGTTTCCGCCAGCATCGGCATCACGCTCTACCCGGATGACGCCGCCGGGATCGAAGCCCTGCTCAAAAACGCCGACCAGGCCATGTACGCCGCCAAGAATCAGGGGCGCAACCGCTACAGCTACTTCACCCCCTCCATGCAGCAGGCGGTTCAGGCCCGGATGCAGATCGCCAATGATTTGCGTGGCGCGCTGGCCGGCAACCAGTTCTGGATCGCCTACCAGCCCATCGTGGAACTGGCGACCGGTACTATCCACAAGGCGGAAGCGCTGCTGCGCTGGCAACACCCTACGCAGGGCCTCATCAGCCCCACAACATTCATCGCCGTCGCCGAAGATACCGGGCTCATCAATGACATCGGCGACTGGGTATTCCGCGAGGCGGCACAGCAGGCGAAACTGTGGCGCGCATCGCTGCACCCGGAATTCCAGATCAGCGTCAACAAGTCCCCGGTGCAGTTCCACAACGAGAAGCAGTCACACCAGGAATGGTACGATCTTCTAAGGCAACTCGGCCTGCCCGGGCAAAGCATCGTGGTGGAAATCACCGAAGGGCTGCTGCTGGATGCCGGCACCCTGGTCACCGACCGGCTGCTTGAATTCCGTGACGCGGGCATCCAGGTTTCGCTCGATGATTTCGGTACCGGCTACTCGGCACTAGCCTACCTCAAGAAATTCGACATCGACTACCTCAAGATCGACCAGTCCTTCACCCATAACCTGGCGCCCGGTTCTGACGACATGGCGCTGTGCGAAGCCATCATCGTGATGGCGCACAAGCTTGGCATCCAGGTGATTGCGGAAGGGGTGGAGACCGAGAAACAGAAAAACCTGCTCACTGCCGCCGGATGCGACTATGCACAAGGCTATTTGTTCTCCAGACCAGTGCCAGCCGAGGAGTTTGAAAAGCTGTTGCAAAAGGTTTAGACGTTAAACATCGTTTTTGCGTCATTGCCCGTATTGCCAACTGACAGCCTTGGGATAGGAGCTTCTGACCGAACTGAGTCCCCAACCTAAACTGGAACTAAAGTTTAGTTGAATGAAGCAATGTGCGAGGGGAAGAAGGTCAGAATCGTAAGCAGTGTTTGTCTTTCCGTCTTTCAAACACAATAATGATATGAATGATTTCGATAACTGGCTCGATACCAATTATTCAAACGCTCATCATCCGAATAAATGAGTATTCTTGGGTACGTCGCATCGAGCAAAAATCAAGGAGAAAATCAGGTGGCAGACCAAGGCAATCGCCGAAAATTTCTGAAAATGGGCGGTATAGCCATGATGGCTGGCGCTACGTCAGGGGTGCCTTTGATTGGTCATGCGGGCGTCAAAAACCTTCGCACGGATGCAGCGGCCCTGCCCAGAGCTAAAGGCCCTCGTGTGGTGGTGGTCGGCGCAGGTACAGCCGGGCTTACGATTGCAAAGTATCTCAAACTTGAGAATTCCAAATTCGACGTTGTTGTGGTGGAGAAACGGGATATGTACTCATCATGCTTTTCCAGCAATCTCTGGTATGACGATCTGATCAATCTTGAATTTCTGGCGGGACACAGCTTTCTGGATGCGGCGAAAAACAACAACTATATTTTCTTTAACGCAACCTGTATTGGGCTTGATCGTTCGGTACGCCAGGTCTATACAAACCAGGGCTATATTGACTATGAGTTCTTGGTGCTAACACCAGGGATAGATTATGACTACGGTCGTATCGGCATTACAGATGTTGATACGGAGTTTGCGTTGCGCACCACCTGTCCAGGAGGTTTTGCAATGCCGACTGAACATGTCACGATCCGAGACAAGGTAAGAAACTTTAAAGGCGGCATATTCATTCAGACTGTTCCGAGCGGAAACTATCGCTGTTTACCTGCACCATATGAACGCGCATGCATGATTGCCGCCTATTTCAAGAAGCATAAAATCAAAGGCAAGGTACTCATTCTCGATTTCAGTCCTGAAATAACGATTAAAGCACAAGGCTTCCATGCAGCATTTGAGGAACTCTACAAGGATTATATTGAATGGCAGCCTTCGGTAAATATCACCGGTGTGGATGTTGACAGAAAGATCATCAAAACGGAGTTTGATTCCATTCCATTCGATGAAGCCTCGATTTATCCAGGCGTCCGTGCCTCTAAAATAATTGAGTGGTTCGACTTGGTTGACCCCAAGAGTCCCCAAAAAGAAGCGAATATCGACCCATTCCGCTATCACGTGATTGGCGACCCTCATGTTTATGTCGCCGGAGATTCGCGCCCGATGGGGTTTTCAAAGAGCGCCACTACCTCCAACACCGAAGGCAAACATGTGGCAAAAGTGCTTGCCGCCACGGAAAAAGGGCGGCAAATCGATTGGGCCAGCCCACAAACCGTATGCTATTCAATGGTGAATGGAGACCCTATGGAAGCGATTGCAGTCTATGCCAATTATATCTATGACGAGCGTAAGCAGGCTTTTGCTTTTTCGCCGGACACCAAGCTATTCCAAAAGCGTGATAAGGAAAAAGGGATGGCGGCGCTGTCCTGGGCTGAGGGTATTTATCAAGATTTGTTCAGAAATTAATGCATCTTTTATGAAATGCAGACTGAAAAGAAAAGCCTGCATCAATGCGGGCCTTATTTATTCTATCTGGCTCGCCGGTTCGGATTCGAATTAAGCATGAGTGGATGACTGCTTCGGATCGATGATAGACATTCAAGACATTTCAGAAAAGAACGCTTCAACCTCCGCCAGCTCTTGAGTGCGCTTGAACGGCGGCAAGCTCTGCCAAATACGTCTGCCATAAGGCTTGCTGATCAGGCGCGGGTCGCAGATCATCAGCACACCCCTGTCGGTTTCATCGCGTATCAGCCGCCCAGCGCCTTGTTTGAGTGTAATCACGGCATAAGGCAACTGGTATTCCATGAAGGCATTTTTACCTTCGGCATTCATCTTGTCGATGCGGGCTGCGAGCACGGGATCATCCGGCGGGGCAAATGGCAGTTTGTCGATAATCACCGCGGACAAGGCTTCGCCGCGCACATCGACGCCCTCCCAGAAACTCTGCGAACCTACCAGTACGGCATTGCCCAGCCTGCGGAAGCGTTCCAGCAATTCGCTACGGGCACTTTCGCCCTGCAGTAGCAGGGGATATTGCATACCATTGGTTGCAAACGCGTCTTTGAGCAAGGCATGCACCTCGCGCATGGCGCGCAAGCTGGTGCACAGCACGAATGCCCGGCCACGGCTGGCCTGTATCACCGGCAGCGCAGCGGCAGCTACCGAGGCGGTGTAACCAGCGCTGTTCGGCACGGGCATATTTTGCGGCACATACAGCAGCGCCTGCTGAGCGAAATCGAACGGGCTGTTCCAATAGCCGGTAGTGGCCTGCTCCAAGCCCATCTGTGCCAGGTAATGGCTGAAATCGCTTTTTACCGCCAGCGTGGCCGAGGTGAATATCCACGAGCGCGATTGCGCGTTGAGTTGCTTGCCGAAGCCTTCTGCCACTGATAAGGGCGTGGCGTGCAATTGCACGGACTGCGTAAACACCTCTACCCAACGCACGAGGTTGGCATTCTCGGCGGCTTGCCAGCGCTGCAACTGCTGCTCCAGCGCCACACTGCGCTGCCAGCAATTTTCCAGTGCCGGGTCGCGCTCGGCTTGGGATTCGAGCACCTCACTGAGTGCTTTGAGCTTGGCCTGCATGGTCTCAAAAGCCGGTTCAAAGCCCTTCAACGCCAGCGCTTTTTGCACCGGCATGCGCGCGCCTTCATAGGCGAATATCAGCCTGAAATCGCGCACGGCTTTTTCCAGCGCAGCAGTGGCTTCAGGCAAGGCGAGGCAATCCTTGGCGGTAGTGATGAACTCGGCATGGGCATCGCGCGCGAGTTCCATGAGCTGACTGATTGAAACATCTTCACCGAAGAACAGACCGGCAACTTCGGGCAGTTGATGCGCCTCGTCAAAAATCACGGTATTGGCGCTGGGTAGCAATTCGGCCACGCCTTCGTCGCGCAGCATGACATCGGCAAAGAACAGGTGATGGTTGACCACCACCACATCGGCCGCCAGCGCGCGCTTGCGGGCTTCCATGACGAAGCAATCCTTGTAGAAACCGCATTCCTGGCCCATGCAGTTATCACGCGTGGAAGTCACGGCGGGCCAGATGGTTGCACTCTCAGGCACATCCACCAGTTCGGCCTTGTCGCCCGTGCTGCTGTTTTCGGCAAAGGCGCGGATTTTATGCACGTAGTTGGCATCTTCACGCGAGAGAAAGCGGCCTTCATTCAAGGCGCGTTCAAGATGAAAATGGCAGACGTAGTTGGCGCGGCCCTTGAGCATGGAAACCGTGACCGGCACCTTGAGCGCATCTCGTACGGCGGGCAGATCGCGGTTGAATAGCTGGTCTTGCAGGGTCTTGGTACCAGTGGAAATGATGACCTTTCCGCCCGAAAGTAAGGCAGGCACCAGATAGGCAAAGGTTTTGCCAGTGCCGGTACCCGCCTCGGCCACGAGCTGGCGGCCATGCCTGATGGCATCTTCAATCGCCTGCGCCATCTCCAGTTGCTGGCTGCGCATGCGGTAGCCGGGAATGGTGTCGGCCAAAGGACCGTCAGCGGCAAAAACTAGATCTAGGTCAGCCAATTGAAATAGAGGTTGTTGAGCGGGCTAATCGCGCCCGGAACGCCAGATCGAAATCATCAACAGCAAGCCATTGATGAAAGCGAGGAAAAACCCGAGCAAACCAAATGCCGGCAACCCTAATAGGGTGGGGCCACCTTTAACCGTCATGACGATGGATGAACCGACAATCAGCGCGCTGGTGATCAAGGCCATGGTTAAACGATTGGTGCTGTGGTCCAGTTGATGGCCAAAATGGTCGAGGCGCTTGAGATCAAGATTGATTTTAAGCCGCCCGCGATGGGCTTCACGCAGCACCTGCGAAATATCGCCGGGTAAGCCGGTTACCGCATCAAATACACTACCCAGACCACGTCGGCCGCGCTTGAACAATGCGCCCGGCATGTAGCGATCAACAATGATTTTTTTCACAAACGGCGTCAGATGGCCGATGATCTGGAAGTCCGGATCCAGTTGGCGACCAAAACCTTCCAGTGTCACCAGTGCCTTGAACAGCATGGTGAGATCAGGCGGCACGGCCAGATGGTTCTCGCGCATGATGGTGGTGAGATCATTCAGTAAAGCGCTGAAGCGTATATGTTTGAGCGGCGTATTATCGTAGTTAGAAATAAACTCGTCGACGTCGGCACCGAGTCTGGTCTCGTCCAAATACACTTCACCTGACCACAGGATGAGAATGTCTGTGAATGCGTCAATATCGCGCGAAACCAGTGCGGCCAGCATATCCGCTACCTCGCTGCGACGCTCGAA
>JADGRN010000083.1 GCA_017880825.1 Methylophilaceae bacterium
TACCTCTACGTGCTCAATGCCAATACCGGCTCGGTAATCAGCAAGATCGGTACCGGCGTTGGCACCTCCGCCACACCCAGCGGTCTGGCCAGGATTGCCGCCTATACAGACGATGCGGAGAAAAACAATACCGCAACCTACACCTACGGCGGGGATCTACTGGGCAATCTCTGGCGCTTTAATATTAACGCCGCCGCCGTACCGGGCACCAATCCCTTGCTGTTCGCTACGCTAAAAGATTCAGGCGGCAACCCGCAACCCATCACTACCCGCCCTGAACTGGGAATTATTAACAAAAAGCGTGTGGTGTTCGTGGGCACCGGGAAATATCTGGAGATCAGCGATCTCACTGATACCCAGCAGCAAACGCTATATGCCATCAAGGATGATAACGCCTCAGCCACGCTGGTCAATCCGCGCACCACGCTGGTTCAACAAACGCTGACTACCGTAGGTGCCAACCGCACAGCGTCCAACAACCTGGTAGATTTCACTACAGGCCGTGGCTGGTATGTTAATTTTCCTGATAGCGGAGAACGTCAAAACGTGCCGGGACAACTGGTGCTTGGTACCCTGTTGGTACCTACTACGGTACCCTTAAATGCATCTTGTTCGCCAGGCGGGTATGGCTGGCTGAATTATTTTAATTATCAAACCGGCGGCAGGGTGCTGCCTGGTTCATCCATCGTGTCGTCAAGAACCAATTCGCCTATCGTCGGGGTGAATGTTTTTTACATCAATGGAGTGCCAAAAGTCTCGATAGTTACATCCGACCAACCGACTCCTGGCCTGGTGCCAGAGGTGCCGTTCCCTCCGAGTGGCGGATTCCAGAAAAAAAGGGCGATCTGGCGCGAGTTGATTCAATAACTGGTTAATTTAATAGGGTTAAAAAGAGCGGCATTGCCGCTCTTTTTATTTTCATGGGCTATATTAAGTTCGCAGAATTTGGCAGACGAGTTATATGAAATCTATGGAAGGGGCGCTTATCTGACCAGTTGCCGGAGCAACTCAACAAAAAATTTACGGGCGTTTATCAGCAAGGAGTTTAGTTGTAATAAGGCCATTAATAACGCCGAACAGCAGTGCAGCCGTGGCAAATATTGGTAGCAGGTAAGCTACCCCGGTGTGCGGAATCAGCCACAAGCGCACTACCAGCAGTTGACCGGCAATATGGGCGAAAGCCGCCAGTATGCTCAGGCTGATTGGGCTGAACCAGCGCCTGGGGAGTTTTACTCCAAGTGCCAGCGTGAACAGGCTGCTCAATGCGCCGGCAAGGCTCAGAACAAAGGTGGGCGAGAGAAAATTGCCTAATAGCAGGCTGCTGGCGAATACGCGTAGCAGACTTACCCAGGCGGCAGTGGCAAAATCAAAGCGGTACAGCACATACAGCGTGACGATATTGGCGATGCCCGGTTTTACCCCAGGCAAAGGCGAAGGAATGATGGCTTCGGCTATGTGCAGGCCGATGGCCAGCGCGGCTAGCCTGGCGATGCGATGGTCATCCGCCGTGGTATTGATGATGATGTTTTTTTGCATAAGTGCTAGTTTATCTGCATTTGGTGATTGCTTAGCGTATGCGGCATTTGCAGGAGCGCAGATTCTGTGCGATAGCTCAATCGGCCAGGATCCGGCCTCCTACAGACCTATGTGGTAGGAGCGCAATTTATTGCGATGAAACCCTTTGGGATTTAATCTTTGGCAATTTAATAGTTGAGCGAGTCGTAGCTCTTTTTGGCGCCCAGCAGTTCCAGACTGATCTGATTCGGCAAGCAGATGGCTACCTGGCTCGCACGCGACAACCAGCCTTGATGCACGCAATATTGGTTGCGGCACGGGGAGCTGACAAAGCGCGCCCGGCCTTGATGAATCACGATGCGGGTATTGCCTAAGGGGCCGTGAATATCCAGGGTGCGCTCCTGATCCAGGCTGAGCGTGGCATAAATGGTATCCCCTTGGCGAATGCGCAGCTTGGCTGCGTGTTCGCCGTGCCAGAGCGTGAGAAACAGCATCACCACCAGCAGCAAACCAGCGCTTATGACTATCCAGTCGCCCGGTAACGGCTTAGGGCAGGTTTTCCAGCCGGACATGCTTTTCCTTTGGCATTATTTTCTCTGGCCATTGCAGGCGTCTGCGCATTTCTGCGCTGACAAAAATCTTGCCTTGCGCATCAATCACCATGTAGTTGGTGATCCCCATCATTTGTGCGGCCTGGGCTTTATCTCCCGCGTTAGAGATGAAAATTGGTTTGGAAGCCACGTCCGATAAAGTTCCCGCGTTTGCAGCGGGCGGCACCAGTATGGTCACGGCCTGTGTGCCCTGTGCCGGATAGCCCGTGCGCGGGTCGATGATATGGCAATAGCGTTTGCCGTCCAGCTCAAAATAGCGCTGGTAATCGCCGGAGGTGCCGATCGCCCAGCCATCCGGCAGATCCAGCATGGCAATCGGCCCCGGCTGGCGCGGGTGCTGAATGCCCACACGCCAGGGATGGTCACCGTGTTGCCCCAGCGCAATGATGTTGCCGCCAATGTTGATCAGTGCGTTTTTGACGCCCTGTTGACGCAGATAAGCAGCGGCTTTGTCCAGAGCGTAGCCCTTGGCGTAGCCGCCCAAGTCCAGCCGCACCGTGGGATTTTTGCTGTAGGCGGTGCCATGCTCGATGACAATACCCGACATGCGCGGAGCCTGTTTGACCAGGGCGTTGATGGCATCAGCGTCAATGTTGACCGGGGAGTATTCATCACGCTGAAAGCCCCATAATTTGATCAGATTGCCGATGGCGGGGTTGAACAGCTCGTTGGAGCGGGTCGAGAGTGTTGTGGCGTCTTGAATAATCTGCGCCAGTTCTGGCGAGACTGGCACTGGAGTTTCCCCCTGTGCAAAGGCTGCATTCAGCCGAGTTAAATCGCTGCCTTCTTTCCAGGCGTGCAGGCTGTCATGCAAGCGCTGGAATTCCTGCTGCACATGGTTGGCAAGCTCACGCGCGCGCGGTTCGCTTTCGCCGTAGATGCTGATATCCACCAGCGTGCCGAACACATAGCTCTGAGACTGGTAGAGCGGTTCGTGGCTGCAGCCATTTAACAGAAGCGTGAAAACCACGAGCAGCAGATTCATCGGCACGAGGGCGTGCCTCCTACAATAAAGCCGGAATTTGTAGGAGCGCAGATTCTGCGCGATATCTCAATCGGCCAATAAATTGGCCTCCTACAAACTGTAGGAGCTGTAGGAGCGGCGCCCCGCCGCGAAAGTCTTTTCTCTGATATTCAAGCGACATACCCCTCCAAAGCGTCCATAAATATACTGGCCGGATTGCACGGATTTGCCGTACCTTGGGTCTGGGCGGCGATTTCCACCATACCGGTGGGGCTGGTGACGTTGATTTCGGTCAGGCTGTCGCCGATGACATCCAGTCCCACCAGAAACAGCCCCTGTTTCTTCAGTTCTTTGCCGACAACCATGGCAATTTCACGGTCTCGATCAGATAATGGTTGTGCAACGCCTGTGCCGCCCGCAGCAAGATTGCCGCGCGTCTCACCGGCCTTGGGGATGCGCGCCAATGCATAAGGCAGTGGCGCGCCATCGATGATCAGAATACGCTTATCACCCTGCCTGATTTCCGGCAGATAGCGTTGCGCCATAATGGTGCGCTGCCCAAAATCGGTGACGGTTTCCAGAATCACGCCGATATTGTGGTCAATGCTGTGCAAGCGGAATACGCCGCTGCCACCCATGCCATCCAGAGGTTTCACCACAATATCGCCATGCTCGGCGAGGAATTCACGAATCAGGTGGTTATCGCGGGTGACCAGAAACGGCGGCGCGAATTGCGCGAAGCGCGCCACCGAGAGTTTTTCGTTCCAGTCGCGCACGTGGCGCGGATGGTTAAGCACGCGTGCACCCTGTGCCTGTGCCAGTTCCAGCAGATAGGTGCTGTAAAGATATTCATTATCAAATGGCGGGTCCTTGCGCATCAGCACCGCATCGAAGTCGCTGGGAGCGGCTTCGTGCGATTCTTCCAGGCGATACCATTGTGCGCCCTGCTCGAACTCAAATTTCCTGGTGCGCAGCCTGACCTGCTCGTTGCGCAATAATAGATCGCCCTGCTCAGCAACAAACAGGCTATGCCCGCGCTTTGCGGCTTCACGCATGATGGCAAGGCTGGTGTCTTTATACGCCTTGAGGCTAGCTAGCGGGTCGAGAATAAAGGCAAATTTCATCTAGCGATTCTTCGCGCAATAAATTGCGCTCCTACAGCAAGAGTTTGTAGAAGGCCAATTCATTGGCCGAAAAAATGCGGCTATCCTGCTACGCATCAATTGGCTGGATCGGTTTGTTGCAGCTCAACCGCCGCTGCCAGCAAGGCCAGGCGTGCCACGACACCATATGCATAGAAGCGGTTGGGCACGGCATCCGGCGCACCGGCACAGTCGGGCAGTGTGCAGGGGTTTTCGAAAGCCAGCGGCACAAATTGCATGCCGGGGGCATTGAGATTTTCGTCAATGGCACGGCCGGTATGCACGCGATAAAAACCGCCGACGACAAAGTGATCCATCATGTAGATCACAGGTTCGGCCACGGCGTCATTGATGCTCTCGAAGGTGTAAACGCCTTCCTGGATGATGACCTCAGACACTTCCAGGCCCTCTTTAACCACCGACATTTTGTTGCGCTGTTTGCGGTTGAGTTCGCGCACATCTTCCGGACTTTTCACCGTCATGATGCCCATGCCATAGGTACCGGCATCGGCCTTGACGATTACGAAAGGCTGCTGCTCTACGCTGTATTCTTTGTATTTGGCTTTAATCTTCATCAGCAGCGCTTCGACTTCAGCCGCCAGACAATCCTCGCCCTGGCGCGCGTGAAAATCGATCTCGCCGCAGGTGGAGAAATAGGGGTTGATTAACCATTCATCAATGCCTAACAATTGGGAAAAATCGGCGGCGACCTGGTTATAGGCCGAGAAATGGTTGGTTTTACGACGTGTGGCCCAGCCTGCATGTAGCGGCGGAATGACCGTCTGCTCCAGGTTGCGCAGGATATCCGGCACACCCGCCGAAAGATCGTTATTGAGCAGCACGGAACAGGCATCGAAGCCTTCCAGCAATAGCCGATTGCCCTCGCGTTTCACTGGCTCCAGCAGCAATGTATGGCCGTCATGGGTTTCCAGGGTGGTTGGTTCGGTGATCTCCGGCGACAGGCTGCCGATGCGCACCTCAAGGCCGGCTTGACGCAGGATATTGGCCAGTGCTGCCACATTACGCAGATAGTAGGTATTGCGCGTGTGGTTTTCCGGCACCAACAAAAAACGCCGTGCCTCAGGGCAGACTTTTTCCACGGCGACCATGGCCGCCTGCACAGCGAGCGGCAAGAATTCCGGGTTAAGATTATTGAATCCGCCGGGGAACAGATTGGTATCCACCGGCGCCAGCTTGAAGCCGGAGTTACGCAGGTCAACCGAAGCATAAAACGGCGCGCTGTGTTCCAGCCATTGGGTGCGGAACCAGTGTTCGATCTTGGGCATCTCTTGCAGCATGCGTTTTTCCAGATCGAGCAGGGGGCCGTTGAGTGCAGTCGTAAGGTGGGGAACCATGGTTTTGCTAAGTGAGCCCTTTTGCCTAAAACAATAGTGGACTGAATTTTAGCCCAGTTAGCTTGCAACAGGCGAAAAAAAGCGGGCGCGATGGCCCGCTAAGGGAGGAGACTATGGAGAGGTGGCAGGTCAGAAACCCGCCATTTCAGTTAATTGAAAGCACCAATCGTGCCAAATTCTCATATCAAATAAATCAACCTGTTACGTTTTGTTCAAGTATCTGTGGGCCAGAATTTGCACTTGTCATGTGCACAAAATGACATCGTAGTGCATGGCGTAAATAAAAAAGCGGGCACATAAATGTGCCCGCTTTTATTGGAGCTTAATGATCAAAAGCGACTAGAGATTGTATGCAGTCTCTCCATGATCAACAACGTCCAATCCCTCTTCTTGGGCTTCATCGCTTGAGCGAATACCGATCGTATACTTCAAGATCAGCAGGATTACCAAGGCAACCCCACCAGACCAAGCCAGTGTGATGCCAATGTCCCACAGCTGGGAGATGATCTGTGCGCTTGCATCGAAATCAGCAACCTTGTTGGCTACATAGTCGTATACGCCAGTTCCGCCAAAAGCCGGATTTACAAATATACCGGTACCAAGAGAGCCGATAATGCCACCGACACAGTGCACTCCGAAGGTATCCAGTGAATCATCGTACCCCAGCCATGCCTTCACTTTGGTGGATGCAATCAAGCAGAACACACCTGCAGTTGCGCAAGTTATCAGCGCACCCATCGGCCCCACGTAACCAGCCGCTGGAGTAATTGCAACCAACCCAGCAACAATGCCAGAGCAGACACCGAGGAGGCTCGGCTTA
>JADGRN010000084.1 GCA_017880825.1 Methylophilaceae bacterium
GGCAAATATCCACTCATCCGTGGTATCCACCATGCACTCAAGGTCAGCGTTGGTCATGATTTTTGCCGGTAAATAGCTACCGGTTCCGGTAATACGCGAATACTTCATGCATGGTCTTTCAAAACGGCATCTGGCGTCCCGGCAGACTTGGCATGCGGCTGTATGTGTTCAATCTCTAACTGCTCAGTAATTCTGCGTAAAACACCACTGCGCGCTTCTTCAATTGCCGTGTGGATGGCATGCAAGAAAGAGAATCTGTCTGCGCCACCATGGCTTTTCACTACAATCCCCCGCAAACCCAGGAAACTGGCGCCGTTGTAGCGTCTTGGATCAAGCCGTTGCTTGAACGCTTTCAGTACCGGCATTGCCGCCACAGCCATTAATTTGGTAAATAAATTACGCTTGAATTCTTGCATCAGAAATTCGCTCATCATACGAGCCAGACCTTCCGAGGTTTTAAGTGCCACATTGCCGACAAAACCATCGCACACCACCAAGTCGGTAGTGCCTTTATAGATATCGTCACCTTCCACGTTGCCATAGAAGTTGAGGTGGCTGGCGCGTAAAAGCTCGCCAGCCTGTTTTACCACTTCATTGCCTTTGATATCTTCGGAACCGATATTGAGCAAGCCCACGCTGGGCCGTTCCTTGTGTTCAACGCATGAAACCAGCATGGCCCCCATGACGGCAAATTGCAATAATTGCTCGGGCGTGCAGTCAGCGTTAGCCCCCAAGTCCAGCATATAGATCAGACCTTTTTGGCTAGGTAACGCAGCGGCTATAGCCGGACGATCAATGCCAGGAAGTGTTTTTAACACAAAGCGCGCGGTTGCCATCAAGGCACCAGTGTTGCCGGCACTTACGCAAGCGTTGGCTTCGCCGCTCTTAACCAGATTGACGGCAACGCGCAGGGAAGAATCTTTTTTGTTTTTCAGTGCGCTCTGTGGAGATTCCTCCATAGTCACCACTTCGTTGGCATGGTGTATACGAAGACGCGGGCCAACAGCAGCTTTGTGGGCGCTTAATTCCACCTCGATAGCATCGGCCAAGCCAACCAGAATAATATTGATTTTGCTATCTTGCTCAAGCACATCCAGTGCCGCGGGCACTGTGACATGAGGGCCGTGATCCCCCCCCATGACGTCGATAGCGACGGTGATATCCATGCTCAAAGTTGGATACTAAAAAACAAAACGCCGGTTCTTAGAAGTAAAGAAACGGCGCATTTGTCTCAAAACAGCCTTACTCGCCCTTCGCTGGCAACACCTTGCGGCCACGATAATAACCGCTTGGGCTAACGTGATGACGCAGGTGGGTTTCACCGGTGGTTGGTTCTACCGCCAACGGTGGATTGGTCAGGAAATCGTGCGAGCGGTGCATGCCACGCTTGGAAGACGACTTCTTGTTTTGTTGAACAGCCATGGTGTTACTCCTATAAAAATCAAATTTACCTAAAATCTCGCAAAAACATTTAGCGTTTGCCGGTTTTCAGTCCCTGCAATACGGCAAAAGGACTGACTTTTTTCAATGTATTCAGCTTCGCACTGGCGCTACATGTTTCTGTACTGTGGGTGGGCGCCAGAGGCAAGCCCAGCAACACCTCATCTTCAATCAATTCAGCAATCCGCATTTGCACATTGGCCACCAGATAATCCTCGTCCTCAGGTTCTTCCTCAGGTAACGGCATTGATCCTTCATCCGGCACAATGATGAAACTCGAATCCAGATCCAGCTTAAAATCCATCGCCTCCAGACAGCGCTGACAGGTGAGTTGGAGGATCCCTTGCACACGCAATCGCAGCTGAGGTTTGCGCTCATGACTGAGTCCGCCTGTTAGTTGATATTGCAGTTCGCCAGTCTCGGGAAACAAAGCGTCATGCAGACGCGGTAAATCCGAGGCGGCGATTGTACCATATATCTCCTGCGACTTCCGAGCGAACTCCAGGCTATCAATAATCATGTTGTTTTTGGTTAATGCAGACATAAGGGGCGCATGATACAATCCGCCGGTTTTGGTGTCAAAATCAGGCCTGCAAGTGATAAAAAAAATTCTTGTTGCTAATCGCGGTGAAATAGCTGTTCGTATTGTCCGCGCCTGCTCGGAAATGGGCATTAAATCGGTCGCTATTTATACTGACGCCGACCGTCAGGCCTTGCACGTCAAAAAAGCCGATGAAGCTTATAACATAGGCTCTGATCCGGTAGTTGGCTATCTCAATGCGCACAATATCGTTAATTTGGCAGTTGCTTCAGGCTGCGATGCCTTGCATCCCGGCTATGGCTTTCTTTCTGAAAACCCCGAGTTGGCAGAAATCTGCGCCCGTCGCGGCATCAAATTCATAGGCCCAAACGCCAAAGTCATTCGCCAAATGGGCGACAAAATCCAGGCACGTAACGCCATGATGAGCGCAGGAATTCCTTGCACGCCAGGCAGCCAGGGTAACCTGGCTGACTTGGAGGAAGCGCGGCTATTGGCTAAAAAAATTGGCTACCCGGTCATGTTGAAAGCCACCAATGGCGGCGGCGGGCGCGGCATTCGTCGCTGTAATGACGAAAAAGAGTTGCTGGGTAACTATGACCGTGTGATTTCCGAGGCAAGCAAAGCTTTTGGCAAGCCGGAAGTTTTTCTGGAAAAATACATCGTTAATCCACTCCATATTGAAGTGCAGATTCTTGGCGATAGTCACGGTAATGTCATCCATCTGTTTGAACGGGATTGCTCGATCCAGCGCCGCAATCAGAAACTGATTGAAATCGCGCCCTCCCCTCAGTTAAGCAAGGCGCAACGTGAATATATCGGCAATCTTGCGGTCAAGGCCGCCAAGGCAGTGAATTACGAAAATGCCGGCACGGTCGAATTCCTGCTGGCTGCGGACAACAGCTTCTATTTCATGGAAATGAATACCCGCCTGCAGGTTGAGCATACGGTCACGGAAAGTATCACTGGCATTGATATTGTGCAGGAGCAGATCCGGATTGCCGATGGCCTGGAACTTCAATACAAGCAGAAAGATGTGCAGTATCGTGGCTTTGCGATGGAATTCCGTATTAACGCGGAAGACCCGAAAAATGGCTTTCTGCCCAGCTTTGGCAAGATCACCCGCTATTACGCCCCTGGCGGTCCCGGCGTGCGCATTGATGCCGCGATGTATAGCGGTTATGTAATTCCGCCTTATTACGACTCCATGTGCGCCAAGCTGACGGTATGGGCGCTTACCTGGGAAAGTGTGGTGGAACGTGGTCGCCGTGCGCTGGACGATATGGTGATATATGGCGTAAAAACCACGATTCCCTATTATCAGGAAATCCTCAAGCATAAGGATTTCCGAGCAGCCAGATTCGATACCAGCTTTGTTGAGGCGCATCCGGAATTAATAAATTACGCCACTGAATTCCCGCCGGAATTATTTGCGGCTGCAATTTCTGCAGCCATTGCAGCACATGAAGGCATCTGAGCCATCTTTCAGACTGGACCATTCAGACCAACCATTAAACATAAAGTAATAAATTAAAATTATGCCAAAAGTCTTTGTTTCAGAATTAGTTTTACGAGATGGCCATCAATCATTGATCGCTACGCGCATGCGCACCGATGATATGCTGCCAATCTGTTCCAGACTTGATGCAATAGGATTCTGGTCGCTGGAAGCCTGGGGCGGCGCCACTTTTGACGCGTGCGTGCGCTATCTCAAAGAAGACCCGTGGGAACGCCTGAAAAAGCTGCGTAAAGCACTGCCTAACAGCCGCATCCAGATGCTGTTGCGCGGCCAAAATCTGCTTGGCTATCGCCATTACTCGGACGATGTAGTGCGTGCTTTTGTGCAAAAGTCTGCCGGTAGCGGTGTAGACGTATTTCGCATCTTCGATGCCATGAACGATCTACGCAATTTGAAGATTTCCATTGAGGCTGTGAAAAAGGTCGGCAAGCACGCCGAAGGTTGCATCAGCTATACCACCAGCCCGGTTCACGATATTCCGTACTTTGTCGCTCTGGCAAAGGAAATGGAAGCCATGAGCTGCGATACCATCGCCATTAAAGATATGGCAGGTCTGCTTACGCCTTACACTACCGCGGAACTAGTCAAGGCCTTGCGCGCGGCTATTAAGCTGCCTATACACCTGCACAGCCATGCTACATCTGGCTTGTCGGCGATGTGTTTCCTGAAAGGCGTAGAGGCTGGCGCCACCATTCTCGATACCTGCAACTCGGCATTTGGCGAGGGTGCCAGCCACCCCTCGACCGAAAGTATCGTTGCTGCATTCCACGGCACTGAATACGACACTGGCCTGAATCTGGTTGCCATACAAGAAATTACCGCTTACTTCCGTGAAGTGCGCAAGAAGTATTGGCAGTTCGAAAGTGACTTTACCGGCGTCGATACGCGCGTGCTGGTCAATCAGGTGCCCGGCGGCATGATTTCCAACCTGTCCAATCAGCTTAAAGAACAAGGTGCGCTGGGGCGCATAGATGAAGTGCTGGCGGAAATCCCGCGTGTGCGCAAGGATTTAGGTTTCCCACCGCTGGTAACACCTACATCACAGATTGTTGGTACCCAAGCCGTGCTGAATGTGCTGACCGGTGCACGTTACAAATCGGTTACTACCGAAGTCAAGAATTACCTGCTCGGCCATTATGGCAAGGCACCTGGCCCCATCGATATGGATGTCAAGAACCTTGCTGTAGGCAATGCTGAGAGCATCGCTGGCCGCCCGGCTGACTTGCTGGAAAATGAGATGGAAAGGCTGCGCATCGAATCCGAAGGCTTGGCCAAGAGCGAGGAAGATGTGCTGACCTATGCCATGTTCCCGGACTTGGCCAAGACCTTCTTGCAGGAACGCAATGCCGGCACGCTCAAGGCCGATCCGCTGCTGCCCAAGGAAGCCGCAGCAACCAGTACGGCACGTTACGCACCGACTGAATTCAATGTCACGCTGCATGGCGAAACCTTCCATATCAAGCTCACCGGCAGCGGCCATGCTGGCGAAGAGCATCGTCCATTCTATGTGTCTGTCGATGGCATCGCCGAAGAAGTCATTGTCGAAACCCTCAGCGAAATCGAGGTCTCCGGCGGTAAGAGTAATGGCAAAAAGAAAGCGGCAACTGCCGACATTAGCGCTCGCCCACGCCCTTCACATGAAGGTTGCGTGAGCACTGCCATGCCAGGCAGCATCGTCGAGGTCAAGGTCAAGGCTGGCGACAAAGTGAATGCAGGCGACCCGGTGCTGGTGATCGAGGCCATGAAAATGGAAAACGAGATTCAAGCTCCCAAGAGCGGCATCGTCATTGCCGTTCATGTGAAAAAAGGCGACAGCGTGACGCCTGATGAAACTCTGCTGGAAATTCAGCCCGACTGATGCACAAATGACCATAAGCCAACAGCATCCGCACTGTCGGCTTATTATTGATCATGCCTGAATACCCGCTCATCCTCGCTTCCTCATCACCTTTTCGGCGTGAGCTATTGCAACGGCTGCAACTGCCCTTTACTAGCATTTCACCGGATGTCGATGAAACGCCACTGACTAACGAAGCACCACGGGATACTGCCTTGCGACTGGCGCAAGCCAAGGCACGCAAGATAGCGGCTGATCATCCTGAGGCGCTTGTTATTGGTTGCGATCAGGTTGCCACACTGGATGGCCTGCAACTCGGTAAACCACTCACACACGACAGTGCCGTCAAGCAACTGCGCATGATGCGTGGCCGTAGCGTCATCTTTTATAGCGCATTGTGCCTGTATAACCCACACACCAGGCATATGCAGGCTGAGGCCGTGCCTTATGTCGTGGAATTCCGCCATCTGACCGATGCCCAGATAGAAAACTACCTGCTCCAAGAGCAGCCCTACCATTGCGCTGGCAGCGCCAAGTCAGAAGGCTTGGGCATCGCACTGATTGCCGCCATGCACGGTGATGACCCCAATGCCTTGATTGGCCTGCCGTTAATCAAACTTATCAGCATGTTGCAAAACGAAGGCGTCAACGTAATATAGTCGCAAGCGTTCCTGGCATATCGGACGAATACCAAGCCGGACAGCCTAATCCCTGGAGACATTCATGATGTTCAAACGCCACCGCATTGTTGCCTGCACTATGCTCGCAACCCTTTCTACGCCTGGTTATGCGGTCGATGCAGACGAAACCAGAAGCACGCTGCAAGACCAGCAGGAAGTCGCGGTTACTATCTACAACGGCAATCTGGCCTTGGTCAAAGACCAGCGCAAAATCAAACTCAAGATTGGCCTCAATAGCCTGGCCTTGCGTGATGTCAGTGCACAAATCCGGCCAGAGACTGCCTTGCTGCGCAGTCTCACAACGTTGGGCAGCTTCTCAGTACTGGAACAGAATTTTGATTTCGATCTGCTTACCCCGCAAAAGCTGCTGGAAA
>JADGRN010000085.1 GCA_017880825.1 Methylophilaceae bacterium
CAGGGACCAGCCCAAGGTGCGAGGCGGCGAATGCCGGGCCAACAGGCGCGTGTTTTAACAAGGTCATCCACGCGACAAAAGCCCCCAGATAACCTGCCACCGCGCCATAAAGCCAAAGGTTATGAGATACGCTAAGTAGCCATTCTGGCTTCATTACAAACGCTCCGGCTTGGGTTGAGGCTAGTTTGATAGATACCTGTGTCAGCGTATCAAACACTATGAGCACGCCAAAACCAATGGCATAGAAGTAACGCTTTTTCATGCGTAGCCCCCCACTAGCGCCACGCCTACGGTGATGAAGGTGATTCCCAATATACGCATAGGGTCTAACATTTCGCGGAACATTATTCTGCCTGCAGCCATGATGGCGACGGTATTAAACGCGCTTAGTAATACCCCTAACGATAGCGGCAGGATGGATAGCAACACCAGCCATAAAGCGAACTCCACGCAGAAGCAGATAATGCCGATCCATAGGGAAAATGAAGACAACATTTTCTTCCAACGATGCCATTCGCTATCGTGCTCGGTGATGGCAGCGTGTTTGAACACCATGTGTCCCACTGTATCCACGACGATATTCAGTAACCAAACAAAAATGGCGAGATTAGGCAAGTTAACTACTTCAGATCAGAGATTGAAAAAATTGTATTTTGCAGGGTTAGCAGCCGTAAGCATACCCGACTAGCCCTTGTATTCCCAAGTGTTCGCAGACCTATTAAGCAACTGAGTTGCTCAAATCAGTCGAGATTCTCGTATCATGGTGTGACTTAATTTTGATTTTGAGGATAGCTTCATCATGGCGCGTAATGTATTAGGTACCGAATTACAGGTGTGCAGCCTTGCCCCCCTCACAGGCTTTACCCGCACTGGCTGCTGCGAGACAGGGCCAGAAGATACTGGCAGTCATACCGTGTGTATTCAGGTGACAGAAGAGTTCTTGATATTTTCCATGTCACACGGCAACGATTTAAGCACCCCACGACCAGAATATGGTTTTGCCGGGCTCAAATCGGGTGACCGTTGGTGTTTATGCGCGTCACGTTGGCACGAGGCCGCAGAGGCTGGTTTTGCCCCGCCAGTAATACTGGAAGCCACACATGAGAGAGCGCTGGAGATCGCCAGTTTGGCCGATCTCAAATATCACGCTTTGCGCTAGTTGTTACTTGGCCATATCGATGGTCAAAACAGGAGTTCCCCGCAAATACTGCCTAAGCTAGCATCCCGAACCTGATAGGTTCAAGTGGTAACAGTCTAAAGTGCATTAGGTACGCCCCCAATCGTGGCGTTCACACCGCAACTTGATTAACCGAAACCGATGCCAAAAACTAGTTCAAGGAATATATAACTTAAGCAACACCGCAGGGAACAAACTTGAAAAACCACTACGCTCATGACAATTTGAGACGCGTAGTTTTGAAATCTGAACTAAATAACCTAAAACCAGAACAATTAAAACTAGAATAACGGGTTCTGCTCCGCTAACGCTTCGTCAATTTGTTCCTGCATTGAAATGATTCTACGCTTGAAATCGCCGATGTCAAAACCACCGCTGCGGGTAGTCATCAATTCGTGGGCAAGGTTAAGTGCTGCCATCACCGCGATGCGCTCAACACCCACTACTTTGCCGCTGTCGCGTATCTCGCGCATTTTTTTGTCGAGATAGGACACCGCAATCATCAAGCCTTCGCGCTCATCCTCCGCACATGAGACCTTGAATTCACGTCCCATGATGCTGACATCAACCCCGCTCACTTCACTCATGCCGACTCCTTGCTCACAACACCTTGCGGCAGGCGCTCTATCAAGGCTTCCAGACGATGACTTACCTGCGTCATATTGTCCTTGAGCTGCCTGGCGTCATCCTGTGACTGGGCAAGCTCCTGACGCAATTGGACGTTCTCTGAGCGGAGCTGTTGGCAAATCGCCACCAGTTGCCCCACTTTTTGTTGCAAGACTTTTATATCGGCTTCCATGCCGCAACTATAATTTGAAAATCCTTGTATGGTCAACTATTAACAAGAATTTTTGAAAGTATTACAACACGTTATATTCAAATCAATTTGCCGACTTGAACTTGAATAACTTATACTTTGCGCAAGTTGTCAGGTGCCGACGTCGCTATCCAGCGACTAGGTGAAACGGGAAACAGGTGCGTTTGGCTGTTAATTCAAAGCAAACAATCCCTGTGCTGCCCCCGCAACGGTAAGCGAGTGTGGATTCACAATTTGCCACTGAGCATTAAGCTTGGGAAGGCGTGAATCATGACTCGTGAGCCCGGAGACCGGCCTGTTCAACTCTGCTTGGAAATACCGCGGGGTGACGGTTTTCGTGACGCTATGCACAGGCTTTAAGCTTTTTCTGGGCTCTCGTTTCGGTCTGCTGTGCTTTCCGGTATTTCCTTTATTTGATTAAGACATGCGGGGTCGCATGTTGTTAAGGAAAAACTATGAATAAGACCGCTATCGCAAGCCTGGTCGGCTTTTTTTTCTCATCGAGTATTTTCGCTGCTACTGATATTCAGACCGATGATGTGGTTGTGACTGCCAATCGTTTTGAACGCAAAGATACAGAAACCACTTACGCTTCTGAAATTCATACCAGGGAAATGATTGATGCTTCAGGCGCCGCATCACTCTATGACTATCTATCTCAGCAAACCTCGGTCAATGTATTGCCGAGTGCCGGCAATCGGGCCACCCCGCTTATAGACATGCGCGGGTTTAGCGCTGAGAGCGGTTATCAGAATATTGTGATTACCGTGGATGGCCAGCGACTGAACAATATTGACCTGTCATCCCAGCTACTTGGCGCAATCCCGCTCGGCAATATTGACCGTATTGAGATTACCAAGGGCAGCGGCTCGGTAATCTACGGCGATGGTGCCACAGCTGGTACCATCCAGATTTACACCAAGGCCAAAACCGGCGTCAGCGTCAGTGCCTCCGCAGGTAATTACGGCGCGCTATCCGGCTTTTTATCGGCTGGCATCGCCGAGCAATATTTCGACCTTTCGGCCAGCGCTGCCCACGACAGCAACGATGGCTATAGTAAGAAAGATCAGACCGGGGAAAGAGATGATTTCACCAGTAACACGCAAAACGTCAAACTCAAGCTCAAGCCCACCGATAGCTTGCGCTTCAACCTCGAAGCCACCAGTTCGCGCATTGATACGCGCTATGTCAACCCATTGACCCTGGCTCAATTCAAGGCCGATCCGCGCCAAGTGGGGTTTGATTTCTTTGGTGGCAAGACCCTGACCCATCAAGGCCTGGACACTGACCAGTGGCGTGTGGGCGGAGAATATGACATTACCAGCAAGTTAAAGATTTCTGCCAACCATTATCATGAGGACAAGCTCTCCGACTTCATCACGTTTGGCAACCGGCTGAATTATGACTATAGCTCCAATGACTTTGCACTGAGCTACAGCGGTGAGTCGCTGAGTACGATCGTAGGCATACAAACCTTTGATGGTGTGCGCGATAGCGCTACCAACAGCACCAGCAAAGACAACTCGGCCGTGTTTTTACAAAATGAGTATCGGGTGGATGCATGGACTTTCTCTGCAGGTGCTCGCCGCGAAAAAGTCAAATACCAGTTTGCTCCCAATGTTGGCGCCTCGCAAAATGATTCCAGAAGGCTCGATGCCTGGGATATCGGCGTGAACTACCGATTCAATAGCGAGACCAGCCTGTTTGCCAATTACAACCAGGCATTCCAGGCGCCGGATGTCGATCGTTTCTTTCTGTTTGGTGGCGGCTTCAATGGCTTTATCGAGCCGGCAAAATCCAAGACCGTGAACCTCGGCCTGAATCATGTCGTCGCCAGCAATCGCCTCAAACTCACCGCCTTTTATATCGATCTGGGCAATGAAATTTATTTTAACCCGTTCACTTTTGCCAATACCAACCTGGATCAAACCCATAAATACGGCTTTGAGGCGCAGGATTACTGGCAAATAAATGACCAACTGAGTAGCGCCATCATCTATACCTATACCCGTGCTCTGATTGACAAGGAACGCGATGGTGCCGGTGCCTTTGATGGCAAAGAACTACCAGGCGCCCCCAAACACAGTATCAACGCCAATCTCAATTACCAGCCATGGCAACCGGTCAACATCAACCTAAGCCATACCTGGCGCTCATCCAGTTATGTTATTGGCGATTTCGCCAACTCGCTGGCCGGAAGACAGAGCAACTACCACTCAACCAATCTGGCCGCGAGCTATCAGTATAAAAACCTGCAATGGTTTGCTGCTGTAAGCAATATATTCGAGCATAAGAATGGCTTGTTTATTCGTAGCGACTTCCCGATTGCCAATGACGTGGCAGTTTACCCATCTGATTTCTCACGCACTTGGCGCATAGGGATGAAAGCCGACTTCTAGTTTGAGGGTCGATTCAGTAGCAAAATGGTATGATTATCAAAGTTTGGAACAAACCGTGTTTATTCACGGTTTTATCAGGAGAACAGCATGAGTTTAGTAGTAAAAGCACAGCCTTCCGCCAGAAACCTGGCCATTGCAGCAGCCATTGCATTTTTTATGTTGCTCACACGTGGTAGCCACGTCCTGACATCGGTATCGTTACCTGACGCCAGCCTTGTGCTGTTTTTATTGGGTGGGCTATATCTAAAGCGCGCAGGCTGGTTTGCCGCGTTTTTTGTACTGGCTGCTGTGATTGATTTTGGCGCAGCCGCACTTGATCCGGCACAAGGATTTTGCTTATCCAATGGATATTGGGGCTTGATTGCGGCATACGGCGCAATGTGGCTGGGAGGACGTTGGTTAGCCTCTCGGCACGATGCTTTTGCTTTATTGCCTTATGCAGTTGTGAGCTTGATTACCACCATCATTGCTTTTGTGATTTCAACGCAAACCTACTACTTGTTTTCAGGCCGTTTCCCAAATGGCGGCGTAATGGAAACCATGCACTACGGATGGAATTACTTACCTTCCTACTTAGGCTTCACTGCCATGTATTTTGCTATGGTGTGGGTAGTTGCTCGGGCCATGCGGAGTCTCAATCCAGCCCGCTCGGCAAAGGCTTGAATATTCAGACAGGCCGAAAAGTAGGTCGCGTGTTGCGGCCTTTTTTCATACCGAATCTTTTAAGTTAACTTAGTTCTTATGCCCGCCAAACGCATCGTCTGCCTGACGACCGAAACCACGGAGGTATTATATTTGCTCGGCGAACAAGAGAGTATCGTCGGCAGCCTGGCCCATCCATAATCACCCATGGCTTAAAGCAATTACAAGCTATTATTCAGTAATGGAGAGCGCGCCAAGCATGCAACAAACACTGGGGTTAGTTTTATGTTAAGTTTAATTTTGGGCGGCGCACGCTCCGGCAAAAGTGCTTATGCCGAACAACTGGCGCTTGAAAGCGGCTTGACCGTGACTTACATCGCGACTGCCCAGATATACGACGACGAATTCGGCATCCGTGTCGAACATCATCAGAGCCGCCGCCCCAAGGACTGGAAAACCGTCGAGGTACCGCACCGGCTAGCCAGTGTGCTACGCCTGGAGGCAGAAACCGGGCGTTGTCTGATCATAGATTGCCTAACGCTCTGGCTGGCACAGTGCATCTGCCCGGAATGCGCGCCGCCTGAAGGTGTGGACTGGCAGGCTGAGCGCGCTGATCTGCTGAGTACACTGCCCTCTCTACCCGGTAAAATTCTGCTGGTCAGCAACGAAGTCGGCATGGGCATCGTGCCTCTGGGCGAGATCAATCGCCGTTTCCAGGATGAGGCAGGGCGGCTCAATCAGGCGGTTGCGGAGATTTGCAATAACGTGGTGTTGATTGCGGCAGGGCTGCCGCTCAAGCTGAAATAACAGGCAGTCCTAGTGCACAATTTCTAGCGATTAACATAGCCAACGCGCGCCACAACTCCATCGACAATAATTTGCGTCACACTGCCGTAATCTGCCTGTAAACGGAATGCGTGCATCAGCGGCAATTGCAAAGCCTCAGCCAGCAAAGCGCGTATGACACCGGCATGGGTAAAAACTATGGCTGAGTTTATATCATTGTTAGTACTCACTTCTTCTAAAAAATCTTTGGCGCGCAGGTGTAGCGTTTGAAATGATTCACCCTGTGGCGGTGCTTGCTCTAGATGATCTTGCCCCCAGACATCAACCATTCCCCTTGGAATATCCTGCCAGTGCTGCATCTCCCACTCGCCAAAATTCAGTTCCATTAAACGTGGGTCTTGCTTTATCTCGGCGCAATTTAGCTCACCAGCAACTCTATTGGCCAATTTCAAACAGCGCTGCAACGGGCTGCTGTAAATGGCTGC
>JADGRN010000011.1 GCA_017880825.1 Methylophilaceae bacterium
GTGCCGCTGCCTTAACGCTACCTTCGCTCCCTCGCCTCGTCCTTAATCGCTTTGCCGCCCTGCTCGATGTCTTTGCCTGCGCCCTCCATGGTGTTGCAACCGGAAATCGAGCCAAAAACGCCGGCCAGGAATAGTGCTGCCAATATCGGTACAAATATTCTTTTGATCATTTTAGTTATCCTGTCTTTAATTAAGTGGAGGTGTGCCAAATGCATGTTAATCCCCTCCCTCAAGGCGCTCTGTACGATAACGCACATAAACCTGAACAATTCATTACGCACAAAAACCGCCTGAAACCTCTTTCACTGAGATGCAGATTGCATATAAAATGGTCAGCTTTCCCGCACCAAACGTACAACTAAAATTCACGTGCAAATTGGCCCATACAAGTTGAAGAACAACCTGATCGTCGCGCCCATGGCGGGCGTGACCGACCGGCCTTTCCGCCAGCTATGCAAAAAGCTGGGCGCAGGCATGGCGGTGAGCGAGATGGTGACGTCCAACTCCCTGCTCTACGGCAGCGCAAAAACCTTGCATCGCGCCAATCACGAGGGCGAAGTGAATCCTATTTCGGTACAGATTGCCGGTGCCGACCCCAAGATGATGGCGGAAGCGGCCAGATACAATGTGGATAACGGTGCGCAGATCATCGATATCAATATGGGCTGCCCGGCCAAGAAGATTTGCAACGTAATGGCGGGGTCTGCGCTGCTCAGAGATGAGCCATTGGTAGCGCAGATTTTGCGCGCCGTGGTTGGCGCCGTGAATGTGCCGGTGACGCTGAAAATCCGCACCGGCTGGGACAAACAGAATCGCAACGCGGTCGCCGTCGCCAGGATGGCTGAAGACATCGGCGTGCAGGCGCTGGCCATGCATGGCCGCACGCGCGCCTGTGCCTACACCGGCGATGCCGAATACGAAACGATTGCAGCGGTGAAGCAGGCGATTAACATCCCGCTGATCGCCAACGGCGACATCACCACACCGGAAAAAGCCAGGTTTGTGCTGCAACAAACCGGTGCCGATGCCGTGATGATAGGCCGCGCCGCGCAAGGGCGGCCTTGGATATTCCGCGAGATCGAGCACTACCTCAAAACCGGCACACATCTACCGCCGCCGAAAGTCTCTGAAATTCACCGCGTGATGCTGGAGCACCTGCATGATCTCTACCAGTTCTACGGTGACCTCACCGGCATGCGCATGGCGCGCAAACATATTTCCTGGTACACCAAGGGCTTGGCCGGCTCGGCCAATTTCCGCCACAACATGAATCAGCTGCAGACCATAGAATTACAGTTGGCTGCCATCAATGAATTTTTCAGCGAGCTGCAACAGCAAAATAACCGTCTGCAATACGCGGAAGAGTTTGAAGAGGCGTTGGCAGCATGATGGGACATTGTGAACTGGGGATTAGCGTGCAGAAGGCGCTCGAGGAATACTTCAAGGATCTCGATGGCCAGCCGCCGCATGCGGTTTACGACATGGTGCTGCAATGCATGGAAAAACCGCTGCTCGAATATGTGATGAACCGTGCGGGCGGCAACCAGAGCAAAGCCGCCGAGATTCTGGGCTTGAACCGCAACACGCTGCGTAAAAAACTCAAGCAGTACGACCTTCAATAATTTTCGCGCTGCAAAACACTCCGCTCATGCTAACTTTGTTGCATCAAGGCTTAAAAATCCTCATTTACTCTTGTGTAAACTCCGGTTTTTGCGCCTCTCTGCGCCGCGTTATCATTTCGCTCGGGCGTTTTGCAGGTGTTCTTAATTTTTATTCTCTTTAAGTCCCCATCATGGCAGTCATCAAACGCGCACTGATCAGTGTTTCCGATAAACACGGCATTCTCGAATTAGCCAGAACCTTGCACGGTTTCGGTGTCGAGATTCTTTCCACCGGCGGCACCGCCAAGTTGCTACGCGACAACAATATCGCCGTGACCGAGGTCAGCGACTACACCGGTTTCCCGGAGATGCTGGATGGCCGTGTCAAGACGCTGCACCCCAAGATACACGGCGGCATCCTGGGCCGCCGCGATCTGCCGGAACATGTCAGCGCGATGCAGCAGGCTGGCATCCCGCCGATCGACATGGTGGTGGTCAACCTCTATCCGTTCCGCGAGACCATCGCCAAACCTGATTGCAGCCTGGAAGACGCGATCGAGAACATCGATATCGGCGGCCCGACCATGGTGCGCGCGGCCGCCAAGAACTATCACCATGTGACGGTCGTCACCGACCCGGCCGACTATGCGCTGATCACGCGCGAGATGCAGTCCAGCAATGGTGCCGTCGGTGCCGAAACGCGCCTGATGCTGGCAAAGAAGGCGTTCTCGCACACCGCAGAATACGATGGCGCCATCAGCAACTATCTGACGGCCATCAACGCCAAGGGTGAAAGGCAGGCCTTCCCCGAGCGCTACACCACGCAAGTAACCAAGGTGATGGATCTGCGCTACGGCGAGAATCCGCATCAGGATGCGGCTTTCTACCGCGATGCCACGGTACCAGCCGGTGCGCTGGCGAACTTCAGCCAGTTGCAGGGCAAAGAACTCTCCTACAACAACATCGGCGATGCCGACGCGGCGTGGGAATGCGTCAAGACCTTTGACACGCCGGCCTGCGTCATCGTCAAACACGCCAACCCGTGCGGCGTCGCAGTGGGCAGCCAGCTGCTGGAAACTTATCAAAAAGCGTTCAGCACCGACCCAAGCTCGGCTTTTGGCGGCATCATCGCTTTCAATCGCGAGATCGACGCAGCGACCGCCGAAGCGGTCATCAAGCAATTCGTCGAAGTCGTGATTGCGCCAGCAGTGTCGGCGGAAGCCAAGCAGATATTCGCCGCCAAGACCAATGTGCGGGTACTGACCGTGGCGTTGGGCGACGGCCTCAATGCGCTGGAATACAAGCGCGTGGGTGGCGGGCTGCTGTTGCAGACGCCGGATGCACTGAATGTGACGGCAAGCCAGTTCAAGATCGTCAGCAAAAAACAACCCAGCCCACAGCAGTTGCAAGACCTGCTGTTCGCCTGGCGCGTGGCCAAGTTCGTCAAATCCAACGCCATCGTGTTCTGCGGCAACGGCATGACATTGGGCGTAGGCGCCGGCCAGATGAGCCGCGTCGACAGCACGCGCATCGCCGCCATCAAGGCGCAGAATGCCGGGCTTTCCCTAAAAAATTCCGTTGTCGCCTCCGACGCTTTCTTCCCGTTCCGCGATGGCATCGACGTGCTGGCCGAAGCCGGTGCTGCCTGCGTGATCCACCCGGGCGGCAGTATGCGTGATGAGGAAGTCATCGCCGCTGCGGACGAACATGGCCTGGCGATGGTATTGACCGGCGTTCGCCATTTCCGCCATTAAATCAGGATTCGTATGAAGGTTCTCGTCATTGGTGGTGGTGGGCGCGAACATGCACTGGCCTGGAAGCTGGCGCAAAGCCCCAGGATCAGCCGCGTGTTCGTGGCGCCGGGTAATGCGGGCACCGCACTCAATCCCGACATCAAAAATGTGCCGGTAACTGGCATCGCTGAGCTATTGCAGTTTGCCGAGAGTGAGCAGATTGGCCTGACCATCGTTGGCCCCGAAGCGCCGTTGTCACAAGGCGTAGTCGATGCGTTCCGTGCCAAGGGCCTGAAAATTTTCGGCCCCACCAAGGCTGCCGCCCAGCTGGAAAGCTCCAAGGATTTCGCCAAAGCCTTCATGCTGCGCCATGGCATTCCCACCGCGGCTTACGCCACGTTTACCGATGCCCAAGCTGCGCATGACTACGTGAAGAAACAAGGTGCTCCCATCGTTATCAAGGCCGATGGCCTGGCTGCCGGCAAGGGTGTGGTCGTCGCCATGAGTGATGATGAAGCGCACGCCGCGGTCGATGCCATGCTGGCCGACAACAAGCTCGGCAGCGCCGGCGCCAAAGTCGTCATTGAAGAGTTTTTGCAGGGTGAGGAAGCCAGTTTTATTGTGATGTGTGACGGCAAGAACATCCTGCCGTTGGCAACCAGCCAGGATCACAAGCGCCTGCTGGACGGCGACCAGGGGCCGAATACCGGCGGTATGGGTGCCTACTCGCCAGCCCCGGTGGTGACGCCAGAGCTGCACGCCAAGGTCGTGCGCGAGATCATCAAACCCACGGTGGCGGGCATGGCCAAGGACGGCATTCCCTATACCGGCTTCCTCTACGCGGGCCTCATGATCAGCCCCGATGGCCAGGTAAAGACGCTGGAATTCAATTGCCGCATGGGCGACCCGGAAACCCAGCCCATCATGCTGCGCCTGAAGAGCGATCTGGTGACACTGGCCGAGCACGCGGTTGATGGCACGCTGGATAAGATCGAGGCGGACTGGGACCGGCGCACTGCTTTGGGTGTGGTGATGGCGGCCGCCAATTACCCTGATAATCCGCGCACTGGTGACGTGATCAGCGGCCTGCCCAAGGAATTGCAGGACGCCCATGTGTTCCACGCCGGCACCGCGCTCAAGGATGGCCAGGTAGTCACCAGCGGCGGGCGCGTGCTATGTGTCACCGCGCTGGGAGAAACGATAAGGCACGCCCAGAGTCGGGCCTACCAGATTGCCGAAGAAATCCAGTTTGAAGGCGCACAATACCGCACTGATATTGGCTACAGGGCAATCAAAGGCTAGCCCGGCCTATGGCAGTTGTAAGAGGCTTGCGGCATTTTCTGAAATCGGGTGGCATCATTGCCTACCCCACCGAATCCTGTTTCGGCCTTGGCTGCGACCCAAAAAATCGAATCGCCATCCAGCGCCTGTTAAAGCTAAAAGGCAGACCGCAACACAAAGGGCTGATTCTGATTGCCAGTAACCTGCGCCAGTTGACACCCTACATGGCGCCTGTCAGCAAGACACAGCACCAGCAATTACAAGCGAGCTGGCCAGGGCCACATACTTGGCTGGTCCCTGCAACAAAAAATTGCCCGCCCTGGCTGACCGGTGACCACAACACCATCGCGGTACGGGTGACCGCGCACCGCCCGACAGCCAGACTGTGCCACGACGCTGGCATGGCGCTGGTTTCCACCAGTGCCAATTATAGCGGCTGCAAACCTGCCAGAACCGCGCGCGAATGTTGCAGGCTGTTTGGTACTCAGGTAAAAATCATCTGCGGGCGCATCGGCAGGCAACGCAAACCATCAGCCATTCAAGATCTGGAAACAGGCCAGGTCATACGGCCTTAATTAGGGAGTCACAATGAATTTAAACGCTGTTACCGACTATCTGCAAGGCCTGCAAAACCGCATCGTTGAAGCCTTGGAGCTGGTCGATGGCAAAAATTTCATGCACGTCTCCTGGCAACGGCCGGAAGGCGGCGGCGGTGCCAGTTGCGTGCTGGAGGAAGGCAACGTACTGGAGCGCGGTGGCGTTAATTTCTCGCATGTGATGGGCGATAAACTGCCGCCCTCCGCCAGTGCCGGCCGCCCCGAACTGGCCGGGCGCAGTTTTGAAGCGACCGGCCTATCGCTGGTATTGCATCCACGCAACCCTTTTGCCCCGACCGTGCATATGAATGTCCGGTTTTTTCGGGCGTATAACAAGAACAGTGGCGCAGCCGCAAAGCATGACGCGGATGTGTGGTGGTTCGGCGGCGGCATGGACCTCACTCCATATTATGGGTTTGAAGAAGATGCTGTGCATTTTCACCGCACCTGCCGTGATGCGCTGGCGGCTTTCGACGACAGCTTGTATCCGCGCTTCAAAAAATGGTGCGACGAATACTTCTATCTCAAGCACCGCAAAGAACCGCGCGGCGTGGGTGGCGTTTTCTTTGATGACTTCAATGAGTTGGGCTTCGAGCAAAGCTTCGTTGTGATGCGCGCCGTGGGCGATGCATTCCTCAATGCTTATTTACCCATACTGCAGCGCCGCAAGGATACGCCCTACAGCGAGCATGAGCGCGACTTCCAGGCTTACCGTCGCGGCCGTTATGTGGAATTCAACCTGGTGTACGACCGTGGCACCCTGTTTGGGCTGCAATCCGGCGGGCGCACCGAATCCATCCTGATGTCGCTGCCGCCCATCGTCAAATGGCGCTACGACTGGAAGCCAGCGACAGGCAGCCCTGAAGCAAAGTTATATAGCGACTTTCTGATTGATCGGGATTGGCTATCAAATCTCTGAGAATATTGGCGTAATTCGTGCATACTTGAGAAAAAAGGGAGAAATGCATGTTTGCACAACTTTTTCGTACTAAACCGGTCGAGGCCCACCGTGAAGGCACAGGTCTGAAGAAATGCTTATCGGTGGTTGACCTCACCTTGCTGGGTATAGGCGCGATTATAGGCACCGGTATTTTTGTGCTCACCGGGCTTGCGGCTGCGCACCAATCGGGGCCTGCCGTAGTGCTGTCGTTCGTAGTGTCGGGCATTGCCTGCGCCTTCGCTGCGCTGGCCTATGCCGAAATGGCGGCGAGCGTGGGCGGCTGTGGCAGCGCCTATGGCTACAGCTATGCGGCTTTTGGCGAGATTGTAGCGTGGGTCATTGGCTGGATTCTGCTGTTGGAATACGGCGTGTCGGTCGCGGCCGTGGCTAACGGCTGGTCAGGCTACTTCAATAATGCACTGTCGGCGATTGGGCTGGCTTTGCCCGAACAGCTAACCAAAGCCCCCAGTTTGGGTGGAGTGGTCAATTTGCCTGCGTTAATGATTATTTTAATGCTGATGATCATGCTGATTATCGGGGTGAAACAAAGCGCCAAGCTGAATGCTGCGATGGTATTCATCAAACTGCTGGCCATCAGTATTTTTGTCGCTGTTGCCAGCGTTAATGTTCACCCTGCCAACTGGCACCCTTTCATGCCTTTTGGCTGGTACAGCACTTTGCCCGACGGCAAAACCGTCGGCGTATTGGCGGGTGCGTCGATGGTGTTTTTCGCCTACGTGGGTTTTGATGCAGTCTCGACGGCGGTTGAAGAGGCGCACAACCCGCAAAAAGACGTGCCGCGCGGCATCATTTACTCGCTGGCATTCTGCACCCTCATTTACATCATAGTTTCGGGGCTGCTCACCGGCATCGTGCCCTATACCGAGCTGGGCGTTTCCTCGCCAGTCGCCCATGCATTGCAGCTGATAGGCTACAACTGGGCTTCTGCGCTGGTTGCCACCGGTGTTATTGCCGGCCTCACCACTGTCATGCTGGTGCTGTATTACGGGCTTACCAGGATTATTTTCGCCATGAGCCGCGATGGTTTGCTGTCACCATTTTTCTCGCAAGTAAACCCTAAGACCCACACGCCGGTACGTGTCATCGTGATGTGCGGGATTATCGTCGCCACCATCGCCGGTTTTATTCCACTGGGTGAACTGGCGGAACTGGTTAATATTGGCACGCTGGCTGCGTTTGTGTTGGTATGCGGCGGAGTGATTATGCTGCGCCATCGCCAACCTGATTTGCCGCGCCCGTTCAAAAATCCATTGAGCCCGTTATTTCCGATATTGGGAATGCTTTCCTGCGGATCCCTGATGGGCTTTTTGCCCAGCCAAACATGGCTGCGTTTCAGCGTCTGGCTGACGATAGGTGTCATAGTCTACTTTGTATATTCCATGCACCACAGCAAATTAAAATCTGCTTAACCCGGTCACAATCAAATAAAAAGCCGGTCATTTCTGACCGGCTTTAACAAAGCATAGACTAAGCAAGTGCTCAGTGGCTGAGTACCCACTCAACGGCATTCTTCACATCCGCGTCGCTCAAAGCTGGATGTGGCAACATGACATTAGTACCCCATACCCCGCCGCCGCCTTTTTTAACCTTCTCGGTCAGCTTGGCCTCAGCAGTTTTGTCGCCTTTGTATTTGGCTGCGATGTCCTTGAAAGCTGGACCCACAAGCAGTTTGTCAACCGTATGGCATAACATACAGTCACTCTTCTTGACCACGGCCTCGCCAGCCTTGGCATCCGCCAAACTTTGGGTTGCAAAAGAAACTAAACTAGCAGCAATAAACAACTTGAACAAATTTTTCATAACTCCTCCGAATAAAAAATCTAATGTGACAATATCCAGTCTACGAGAATACTGTAGTCAGTTTGAACCTTGATCTCGTTAGCATATGCGGGCTGTTCAGCTGCACCCCATACGCCGGAACCACCATTTTTCAGCTTAAGTATCAGCTTGTCCTTGATGCCTGGCTGAGATCTATATTTTGCCGCGATAGAACTAAACGAAGGACCGATCAAGTCAGTTTTTGCATGATGGCACGCCATACAGCCATATCTTTGAGCCAATTGTTCGGCCGGTGATTCGGCAAAAGCAACGCCGACTGCACCCCAAAAAAACACCGCGATGCATATTAACTGCCTAACTCTCATAAAACATCCTGACTACCCCTTACGTTTACCGCCTAATCATAACCAATTTGGGTCTGCCTGCAAAGGACGAAGCATCCGCAGCAAATCAGTCCAATCGTTAACAGCTGGTGAACACTCAACGCCGTGACACACCCAGGCGTTGACATCGTTTGTAATTGGCCGCGCAAGCGCCACCGGCAAAGCTTCCGGCATGGCTGGTAACGCCAGGCAAATCACGCGCGGCAGGTAGTACTGATCCAAGCGCTGGCGCCATTTTGCCAAGTCTGGTACTGGGCCGCGCAGAATAACCAACGTAGGGGGCTTCAGATATTCGTCCAGTGCCGCAAGCAGATTGGGGCAGACAGCGGGATTGTTTAGCATGATGTCATCGAATGCCTTCAAACTGCGCTCCACTGCTTGCAGATAACGCGCTTCGCCCAGCATGTGTCCCAGCCGCTGCAAAGCAATTGCGGCAATTCCATTACCGCTGGGCGTGGCGTTATCGTAGCCCTGCTTGGGCCGGTGTATCAGCACCTCGTGACTGTGGCTGGTGAAATAAAAGCCGCCCGCTTCACTCTCAAACTGTTCCAGCAATGCTTCTGCCAAATCTTCCGCAAAGCCCATATCAACCGCCCGATACTCGGCCTGTATCAGTTCCAGCAGCGCATCCAGCAGAAAGGCGTAGTCATCCAGATAAGCGTTGAGGTGCGCTACATCATCCTTGCAAGTAGCCAGCAGGCGCTCATTCACCCACAGCTTGTTGTGAATGAAGTCGACCGCTTGCTGCGCAGCCGCTATCCAGTCCGGACGCCCCAACACGCGCCCGGCACGCGCCAGGCCCTTGATCGCCAGCGCATTCCAGGAGGTCAGGATTTTGTCATCGAGGCACGGACGGACACGTTGCTCGCGTGCCTGGAAAAGTTTGCTGCGTGCGCTGTTGAGCAAGGCTTCATCTTCTGCTGCGGGCTCGGCGGCCCGATAAGCGTGCCAGGCATGGCCTTCAAAATTCGGCGCGCGGTCAAAGCCATAGCATCTGCTGGCGACACTGAATTCTTCCGGCGTCAGCAGGGCCTTGATCTGCTCTGGCTGCCAGACGTAATACTTGCCCTCTTCGCCCTCGGAATCGGCATCCAGCGAAGAATAAAACGCGCCATCCGGTGAGCGCATCTCGCGCAGCAGCCATTCCACCGTTTCTTCCATCACCTGTACAAAGCGCTGGTCTTTACTCACTTGCCAACCATCGGCATACAGGCAAAGCAGCTGAGCGTTGTCGTACAGCATCTTTTCAAAATGCGGAATCGCCCAGCGCTCGTCCACGCTGTAACGGCAAAAACCACCGCCAATCTGGTCGTAGATACCGCCTGCCGCCATGCTGCGCAGCATCTGCAGGGCCATTGCTTGCGGCTCGCGCTTGCCCTCGGCTGCGAGACGCAGCAGAAAGGCCACATCTGCCTGATTGGGAAATTTGGGCGCACTGCCGAAGCCGCCATGTTCGAAATCGAAATTGCTTTTCAGCTGTTCAAAGCCGAGCTGAAAGCTATCTGCATTGGCAGTGACTACAGGGCTTGGTGCCGGAATACTGTGCGCAAATGCCTGCATTAATTGCCGATTCTGTTCGACAAGGTCCTGCTTGTGTTCGCGGTAAAACTCTGCCACACGCAGCACCAGATCACCGAAGCCGGGTAATTGATAACGCGGCGTTTTGGGGAAATAGGTGCCGCTGAAAAACGGTTCCTGGTTAGGGGTGAGAAACATGGTCAGCGGCCAGCCGCCGCTACGCTGCGACATCATGTTATGCGCAGCCTGGTAAATCTGGTCGATATCCGGACGCTCTTCGCGGTCCACTTTGATGTTGATGAAGTGCTGATTCAGCAAGGCTGCCACTTCGGCATCCTCGAACGACTCATGCGCCATCACATGGCACCAGTGGCAGGCCGAATAACCGACTGACAACAGTATCGGCTTATCCAACTCGCGCGCCTGCTTGAGTGCTTCTTCACCCCACGGATACCAGTCGACCGGGTTATGCGCATGCTGCCGCAGATAAGGGCTGGTTTCATGCGCTAGACGGTTAGACATTCCGAGGTGGCTGGGGATCTATAGCGTGGAACTGCTGTATTCAACGCCAAGCACATGCGTCTCGCCCGGTGCTACGGTGACCAGGTTATCCGCGGCATTGACCGGCTCGACACACAGCATGGTGCGCCAGCCTTCGTTTGCGCCCAAATCACCCATTTGCGCCGCCTTGTCTGCCCACGGCGTCCACACCACGGTGCTTTGGCTGCCTGACTTGCTAATCAGGATGCGGCGCTTCAGGCCGGGATCTTCGATACTGCAGGCAGTTTCGGTATTGACGTACACGCGGTCTGTCTCACCGCTAAAAGTAAGGTCGCCGGATTGATGTTTGCGCGCAAATTGCTCCACCTTGTCCAGATATTCCGTATTTGCCAGGCCAGTCACTTTGATCTTTTCGATATCGCTGATCTGCAGATAGGTGTGCAAAGCTTCGCCAATGACAAAAGCCTCTTTGCCCGTATTGGAAGTGGCAAGCTGCATTTTTAGCGTGTCGCCGATCATCATGGTCAGCTTCAATACACTGCCTCGCGGCCATTGCGCGTGCCACTGCGGATTATCCATCAGTTGCAGAGTCAGCCGCGTGGCGCCATCCGCTTCCGTTCCGCTCTCCACCACCTGCCATGGGCTTATGCGGGCAAAGCCGTGAGCCGGTAGACTGGAATCCGTCGCATGCACGCCAAACCACGGCCAGCACACCGGCGCACCCCCATGCGGAGATTTACCCTGTGCCAATCTGCCAGCCGTCGACCACCACACCATTGGAACCGAAGCGCAACGCGGTTGCCAGCTCATCAAATGCGCGCCTTGCAGGCATAATCTGGCAGTAGCTTTTGTATTTTCTATTTCGGCGATGATCAGACCGCTGGCATCTTCAACAAAGCGCAATTGTGAGCCAATGCCGAAGCGGCTATTGAGTTGTTGTAGAGTCATTTTCTTGTATTTATTTTTAGTTTATTTTTCAATCTGGCTGACGTCGCGCACTGCACCTCTGGACGCGCTGGTGCTCATCGCCGCATAGGCGCGCAAGGCCGGGGATACGCTACGGGTACGCGCGACAGGCTTCCAGGCCTTGCTGCCTTTGGCTTCCATGGCCGCACGGCGCGCGGAAAGATCACCATCAGACACCGCCAGATGAATAGTCCGCTTAGGAATATCGATTTCGATGGTGTCGCCCTCTTCCACCAGGCCTATCGCGCCGCCTTCTGCAGCTTCCGGTGAAGCATGGCCGATACTGAGGCCGGAAGTGCCGCCGGAGAAACGGCCATCGGTGAACAAGGCGCAGGCTTTGCCCAGGTCTTTGGACTTGAGGTAGCTGGTGGGATACAGCATCTCCTGCATACCTGGCCCGCCGCGCGGGCCTTCGTAGCGAATCACCACGACGTCTCCGGCGACCACTTTATCCGCCAGAATGCCTTCCACCGCATCGTCCTGTGATTCAAAAATGCGCGCACGACCGGTGAATTTGAGGATGCTGTCATCCACGCCTGCGGTCTTGACGATGCAGCCATCCAGCGCGATATTGCCGTAAAGCACGGCCAGTCCGCCGTCCTGCGAATAGGCATGCGCCTTGTCGCGGATGCAACCCTCGGCGCGATCAACATCCAGATCAGGCCATAGCATGGACTGGCTGAAGGCAATGGTGGTGGAAATGCCGCCGGGTGCCGCACGATAGAATTTCTTCACCTCTTCGTCGGTCGTCGTTGTTACATCCCATTTTTCAAGCGCCGCAGCCATAGTCGGGCTATGCACGGTGGAGCAATCACGATGGATCAGGCCGGCACGATCGAGTTCGCTCAAAATGCCCATCACGCCACCGGCACGATGCACGTCTTCCATGTGGAATTTCGCGGTGGCGGGAGCGACTTTACACACACAAGGCACATGGCGTGAAATGCGGTCAATGTCGGACATGGTGAAATTCACGCCCGCCTCGTGCGCCGCCGCCAGCAGGTGCAGCACCGTGTTGGTAGAGCCGCCCATGGCCACATCCAGGCTCATGGCATTCTCAAACGCTTGCATGGTGGCAATGGAGCGCGGCAGCACGGAGTAATCATTCTGCTCATAATGGCGCTTGGCGAGATCGACGATCAAACGCCCAGCTTTCAGGAACAGTTCCTTGCGCGCGCTATGGGTGGCCAAGGTGCTGCCGTTGCCGGGCAGGCTTAAACCCAGCGCCTCAGTCAGACAGTTCATGGAATTGGCGGTGAACATGCCGGAACAGGAACCACAGGTCGGACAGGCCGAACGCTCGATGGCATCGGACTCGGCGTCGCTTATCTTGCTGTCAGCCGCCGCCACCATGGCATCCACCAGGTCAAGCTTGTGCGTGTTACCCTGCCAGTTGACCTTACCCGCTTCCATCGGGCCGCCGGAGACAAACACCGTCGGAATATTCAGGCGCAATGCAGCCATCAGCATGCCGGGGGTGATCTTGTCGCAGTTGGAGATGCACACCAGCGCGTCGGCACAGTGCGCATTGACCATGTATTCCACGCTGTCGGCGATCAAATCGCGGCTGGGCAGCGAATACAACATGCCGCCGTGGCCCATGGCGATGCCGTCATCCACCGCAATGGTGTTAAATTCCTTGGCGACACCTCCGGCACGCTCGATTTCGCGTGCCACCAGTTGGCCGAGGTCTTTCAGATGCACGTGACCCGGCACAAACTGTGTGAAGGAGTTGGAAATGGCAATGATGGGCTTGGTGAAATCCTCATCTTTCATGCCGGTGGCACGCCACAAGGCGCGCGCTCCGGCCATGTTGCGGCCGTGCGTGGTAGTGCGGGAACGATATTCGGGCATGGCTAACCTCAGATAAAACGTATAATTCTGTAATTCTAACTCATTCCCGCTGGCACCTCTCATGCTGATACACCCACAACTCGACCCCGTCGCTATCCACCTCGGCCCTTTGGGCATCCATTGGTACGGTCTGATGTACCTGCTTGGTTTTCTCAGCCTGTTGTGGCTGGGCAAATGGCGCGTGCGGCGCAATCCGCAATCCGGCTGGAAAGAAAGCGATATCGATGACATCCTGTTCTATGGAGCGCTCGGCGTGATTCTGGGCGGGCGGCTGGGCTATGTGATTTTTTATCAGCCGGTGTATTACCTCGGCCATCCATTGGAGATTCTTGCCCTCTGGCAAGGCGGCATGTCGTTCCACGGCGGCTTCCTGGGCGTACTGGCCGGTATGCTGGTATTCGCGCGCAAGACTGGCAAGCGCTGGCTCAATATCATGGATTTTGTCGCGCCATTGGTGCCAATTGGCCTAGGCGCTGGCCGTATGGGCAATTTCATCAATGGTGAACTGTGGGGCCGGACAACGGACGTGCCGTGGGGCATGGTATTCCAGCATAGCGATGGATTACCGCGCCATCCTTCGCAACTCTATGAATTCGGGCTGGAAGGCATCGTTTTATTTACCCTGCTGTGGTGGTATTCCAGCAAACCACGCCCAATTGGCGCGGTTTCGGCGCTATTCCTGATTGGTTATGGCACATTCCGGTTTTTGGTGGAATTCACGCGCGAACCGGACAGCTTTTTAGGCTTATTGGCGATGGGTATGAGCATGGGCCAATGGCTGAGTTTGCCCATGGTACTGGCAGGGATAGGGATGCTGTTATGGTCAGGCAGGACGGGAGCTAAATCATGACGGCATCGACTCTGGCCAGCCGCTACCATAGCTACCAGCTTACAGATTGTATCTGTACGATGCTATGATCAATATTAAAGAATAATTATCTGGACATTTCATGAATTCCATGACCGAAAATTTAAAGATTCAGTGGCCGCTCGCGCCTTATGCAAAACTTGCCAAAGCCGATTTGGAGAACCCATCGTGTGTCGTCTGGTTGCGCGATGGTAACAAGGTCAGTGGCCGGCTTGAGGCCTTCAATCCTGAGGCTGGTATTCTGGAGTTAACCCCTGACGATGCTGCAGGTTCGTCACGCGCTATAGCTTTTGACACCCTGAAGCAAATCGAGCTCGATCAACCAATAAAATTAGTGAGCAGCACCACGCTGGTCAGCGAAACCGAAGGAATTTTCAGCCCCCCGGTGGTCAAGGAAATAGCTGTGCGCTACACCGACGGCGAGACGCTGAAAGGCAGTACATTCGGCTTTTTAAGCTCTAACATCGGGATTTATCTATACCTGGCTAATGCCGATTCGGCTTATGTCCGTAGTTTTATCCCGGCCGATATGGTCGAGAGCTACTCGCTGGGGACACCTATAGGTGAATTACTGGTGGGGGAAAACTTTGCTTCCAGCGAAGAAGTTGATGCCGGCCTGCAAAAACAACAGGAGATGCGTGATCGCCTGATCGGTGGCTACTTCACGGACGATGCCGTCATCGCACCGGATCAATTGTCCGAAGTGCTCAAAAGCTTGCGTAATGCCCCGGCCAGACGCTTGGGTGAGGCTCTGATTGAGGCCGGGCTGGCCAAACCAGCACAACTGGAGCAAGCACTGGCGGAGCAAGCCAAAAACAGAAAGCGCCAGCTCGGTGACATTCTGGTGAGCATGGGAATTGTCGACCAAGCCACCATCAATCGCCTGATGGCACGCAAGCTCGGTATACCCTATGTCAGTCTGGCGCGCTTCGATATTGATCCAAACGCCTTGAAACTGGTGCCGGAAAAGGTCGCCACCAAATACAACGTGATGCCAATTGCACTGCTTGATCAGCAATTATTCCTGGCCATGGAAAACCCCCTGTTGATTGAGCCGCTGAACGAAGTACGTTTCTACGCCAAGAGAAGCGTGGAGCCGGTCATGGCCGACGCAAACGAGATTCGCTCTGCCATCCGCAACTACTATGGCAACTCCAACTTCGGCGATCTCGCCTCAGAATTGTCCGAGGCACTGGAAGCAAAAGAATTGTCGGAAGAAGAATCCGAACTCAGCGAGTCGGACAACACCCTGACGCGCCTGGTCAACAAAATCATCCTTGACGCACACCATCAAGGCGTTTCCGACATCCATATCGAGACCTATCCAGGTCGACAAAAAAGCATCATCCGCTTCCGCAAGGACGGTGTGATGCTGAGTTACTTCAGCCTGCCATACAATTATCGTAACGCCATGGTGTCGCGCATCAAAATCATGGCGAACCTGGATATATCCGAAAAGCGCAGGGCGCAGGACGGCAAGATCGATTTTTCCAAATTCGGTCCGGCGCAGATTGAGCTGCGGGTTGCTACCATCCCGACCAATAATGGTCTGGAAGATGTGGTGCTGAGACTGCTCAATAGCGGAAAACCCATTCCATTGGCACAGGCCGGTCTGCATCAGGAGGTGCTGGAACAGATCATGGTCATCTCCAAACGCCCGCACGGCATGTTTCTGGTTTGCGGACCGACCGGCTCCGGCAAGACCACCACACTGCACTCGGTGCTTGATCACATCAATACCCCTGAACGCAAAATCTGGACGGCAGAAGACCCGATTGAAATCACCCAGAATGGATTACGCCAGGTACAGATCAATCCGAAGATCGGCTGGACCTTCGCCACTGCGCTACGGGCTTTTTTGCGCGCGGACCCGGATGTGATCATGGTGGGTGAAATGCGTGACCGCGAAACCGCGCAGATTGCCATCGAGGCCTCCCTCACCGGCCACCTGGTACTGTCCACGCTGCATACCAACAGTGCGCCCGAGTCGGTGGTGCGCCTGCTTGACCTCGGACTGGATCCATTCAACTTTGCCGATGCATTGCAAGGCGTATTGGGTCAGCGGCTAGCGCGAAGATTATGCAATGATTGCAAACAGGCAAGAACGGCAAGCGACGAAGAATTAGATGCCCTGATCAGTGAATATTGTCTGGTTTATGAGCAGGCAAAATGCCCTGCACCGAGCCGCACGACTCTGCTCAAGGGATGGCGTACTCAATATGCCAACAAGAAAGGGCAGTTCACGCTGTATGCCCATGTCGGCTGCTCCAAATGCGACAACAAGGGGTATAAAGGCCGCATTGCCTTGCACGAACTGCTGAATATCGACCATAACTTGAAGCATTTAATCCAGACCCACGCACCTTTGGCGGAGATGCTGTCGGCCGCATTGCTTGCCGGCATGCATACCCTGAAGCAGGATGGCATTGAAAAGGTGCTGGCCGGACACACCGATATAGAGAAAGTCAGAGAGGTTTGCAGCTAGTCAACCCTTGTCATTTTGACAAGTTCAAAGACTAGCAGCAGCGCTTAACGCCTTTCCATTTTTTATCCTGCCACTGCTTGAAGAATTCCTCTCTGGAAAGCATAGTCTCGGTTGTCTGGTCGGCTACAGCATCATCGCCTTGATGATGTTCTGCATAATGTTTGAGGTATTGCTCGTAGGCATCGTCGCCGGAAAGGCGACGTATCATCTGCCATAGTATTTTAAGTTTAGTAAGCATCAGTCCCGCACCCAATCTTCCTCTAGTCTACACGGAATATGTGGCGTTTCGGTAAGCGCCGGCACCGGCTTGCCTGCCAGATGACGCCAGCACACGCGCAGCATGTCAAACACGATCACCCACAGCACCGCCACAAAAAACAGCGTCAGCCAGGCATCCAGTTGCTGGTTGAATATCAGCTGCGGAGCA
>JADGRN010000086.1 GCA_017880825.1 Methylophilaceae bacterium
GTGAATCGAGGTGTAGCGGTCATCGGCTACCACGCGCTCGGAGATCAGAATCGAGTCTTCGAAGTTGTAGCCGTTCCATGGCATAAACGCCACCAGCATGTTCTGACCCAGAGCCAATTCACCCATGTCAGTGGAAGCGCCATCTGCAATGATGTCACCGCGTGTTAATACATCACCGATATTCACCAGCGGGCGCTGGTTGATATTGGTGTTCTGGTTGGAGCGGGTGTACTTGGTCAGGTTGTAGATATCCACGCCGACTTCGCCGGCAGCAGCTTCGGCATCATGCACACGCACCACGATACGGCCAGAATCCACATAATCCACGATACCGCCACGACGGGCTTGCACAGTAGTGCCGGAGTCAATGGCTACGGTGCGTTCGATACCGGTACCAACCACCGGCTTTTCCGCACGTAAGCAAGGCACAGCCTGGCGCTGCATGTTGGAACCCATCAAGGCGCGGTTGGCATCATCGTGTTCCAGGAATGGAATCAACGACGCTGCTACCGATACGATCTGCGAAGGCGCCACATCCATGTACTGAATACGACCAGGCTGAGCCATGGTGAATTCATTGTGATAACGCGCCGAAATCAGGTCATCGATAAACTTGCCACCCTTGTCCAGTTCGCTGTTGGCCTGGGCAATCATGTACTGGCTTTCCTCAATCGCGGAGAGGAAATCAATCTTGCTGCTGACCTTTTCGTTATCCACCTTGCGATAAGGCGTTTCCAGGAAACCATACTTGTTGGTGCGCGCGAACAGTGCCAGCGAGTTGATCAGGCCGATGTTCGGGCCTTCCGGCGTTTCAATCGGGCACACACGGCCATAGTGGGTCGGGTGTACGTCGCGCACTTCAAAACCTGCACGCTCACGCGTCAAGCCGCCTGGCCCCAGTGCGGAAACACGGCGCTTGTGGGTGATTTCCGATAACGGGTTGGTCTGATCCATAAACTGGCTCAACTGGCTGGAACCGAAGAATTCACGGATAGCACTGGATACCGGCTTGGCATTGATCAAATCGTGCGGCATCAGATTATCCGACTCGGCTTGAGACAGACGCTCTTTAACCGCACGCTCGACACGCACCAGACCAGCACGGAACTGGTTTTCCGCCAATTCACCGACGGAACGGATGCGACGATTACCCAAGTGATCGATATCATCGATTTCGCCACGGCCATTGCGCAACTCTACCAGCACGCCAATGACGGCCAGGATATCGGTATTCGAAATTGTGCCAGCGCCTTCGGCGCCTTGCGGGCCGGTCTTTTCATAAAAGCGCTTGAGCCAATTGGCTGTACGTTCCTCGATTTTTTCCGGGAAGGCACGACGGTTAAACTTCATGCGGCCGACAACCGACAGATCGTAACGCTCAGGACTAAAGAACAGGCCGGTAAACAAGGATTGCACGGCATCTTCAGTCGGCGGCTCACCAGGGCGCATCATGCGATAAATGGCAACGCGCGCAGCATACTGGTCAGGGATTTCATCGATGCGCAGGGTTTGCGAAATGTAATCACCATGATCCAGATCGTTTGCATACAGCGTATTGATCTTGGTTACACCGGATTCGCGCAGTTTTTCCAGTAAAGTCTCGGTGATTTCATCGTTGGCGTTGGCAATGATTTCGCCACTTTCTTTATCCACGATAGCGCTGGTCAGGGTGCGGCCCAGCATGAATTCTTCCGGCACAGCAATCTTGCTGATACCGGCTTTTTCCATGTCACGAATGTGCTTGACGGTAATGCGCTTATCCTTGGCAACGACCACTTCACCAGCTTTGTCGACGATGTCAAACTTGGCCACTTCACCGCGCAGACGTTCCGGCACCAGCTCAAATTGCACCGCCTTCTTGCTGATGTGGAAGGTGTCGAAATCGTAGAAGGTTTCCAGTATCTGTTCCGGCGTATAACCCAGCGCCTTGAGCAGGATGGTGACCGGCATCTTGCGACGACGATCGACGCGGAAATACAGGTAATCCTTGGGATCAAACTCGAAATCAAGCCATGAACCACGGTAAGGGATGATGCGTGCCGAGAACAGCAATTTGCCGGAACTATGGGTTTTGCCACGGTCATGCTCAAAGAACACGCCCGGGCTGCGGTGCAACTGCGAGACAATCACACGCTCAGTCCCGTTAATCACAAACGAGCCATTTTCGGTCATCATGGGCAATTCGCCCATGTAGACTTCCTGCTCCTTGACTTCCTTCACGGTAGGCTTGGAAGCTTCCTTATCCATGATGGTCAGACGCACTTTGACGCGTAGCGGCGCAGCGTAGGTCAGGCCACGCTGCTGACATTCCTTGACGTCAAACGGCTCCTGGCCAAGGGTGTAGCTCACATAATCCAGCCGCGCGTTGCCGGAATGGCTGGAGATAGGGAACACCGAGTCAAAGGTGGCTTGCAGCCCCTCGTGCTTGCGTTTCTCTGCAGGCACATCGGCCTGCAGAAAGGCACTGTAGGACTCCAATTGCATCGCCAGCAGGTAAGGCACTTGCTGCACACTTTCGCGCTTGGCGAAACTTTTACGAATGCGTTTTTTCTCGGTAAAGGAATAGCTCATAGCATCTCCTGAGGGGTGAGGGCAGAACACAATGCACTTTTCAGCGCACTCTCTTATACCTTCTTAAAAATGGTGAAGGCTGGCGGTTCCCCGCCAGCCTGCCGAACTCGTACTGCTTGATTACTTGATTTCGCCAGTTGCGCCGGCTTCAATCAGCTTCTTCAGTGCTGCATCAGCGTCCGCCTTGGATACGCCTTCCTTGACAGCCTTGGGTGCGCCGTCAACCAGATCCTTAGCTTCTTTCAGGCCGAGTGCAGTCAGTTCACGCACTGCTTTAATCACGTTCACCTTGTTGTCGCCACAGGCGGTCAGGATCACGTCGAACTCAGTCTTTTCTTCAACGGCGGCAGCAGCACCAGCAGCTGGTGCTGCTGCAACTGCTACGGCAGCAGCGGCTGCGGACACGCCAAACTTCGCTTCCATGTCCTTGATCAGTTCGGACAGATCAAGTACCGTCATTGCGCCAACTGCGTCTAGAATTTCTGCTTTAGATAAAGCCATTTGTATTACTCCTGATAAATATTGATATTGAATTAGGCTGCTTGCTTCTGATCACGTACCGCCGCCAGACCACGTACAAAGCCAGTAGGCACTTCATTAAGCGTGCGTACAAACTTGGTAATCGGGGCTTGCATGGTACCAAGCAGCTTGGCCAGCAACTCTTCACGGCTAGGCATGGTTGCCAGTACCTGAATGCCTTTGGCATCCATGACCTGATTCGGCATCCCACCAGCCTTGATCACAAACTTCTCATTGGCTTTAGCAAAATCACTCAGCACTTTTGCCGCAGCTACCGGGTCGGCAGAAATACCGAACACCAGCGGGCCGACCATTGCATTTGCTAAACCAGAAAACGGGGTGCCATCAACAGCACGACGCGCCAGCGTGTTCTTGAGAACGCGCAGGTACACACCGGATTTTCTGGCCTGGGCACGCAATTGGGTCATATCACCCACTTCCAAGCCACGATACTCAGCGAGAATAATTGACTGCGCCTTTGAGACTTGCTCATTGATCTCGGCAACTACCGCTTTTTTCTCTTCAAGATTAAGACTCAAGGTCTTACCTCCTTCCGTTAATTGAGTTCTCAGATTTCAATATTGCCGAAACTTGAGAACCTACCCACGGCGACCTTTCATCAGGAGTTAAAACTTGTCCTGTTTTCGGGAACGCCATCTGCGTAGGATGTCTGCTAATCAGCACACCAGTTACATGCACTTTTGACAGCCGATTAAACCGCCGTGAAACTGCCCACGGTTAGGCTCCTACGGTCTTTGATGATCTCGCTGTTTTTAAAAGCAACGAGCCCAAAGCCTACTGTCAGCCAGACACCTTCCTGTCCGGCCGATTCATTCATTTAAATCCAAAAAAACTAAACCAGGTTTGCCTGGTCAATCCGCACACCGGCACCCATGGTGCTGGAAACCGAAACCTTCTTCAGGTAAATACCCTTGGTAGAGGCTGGCTTGGCCTTGTTTAAAGCCTCAACCAGCGCCAGCAAGTTTGCCTGCAACGCGTCAACAGTGAACGAGGCGCGGCCGATAGTGCAATGCACGATACCTGCCTTGTCGGTGCGGTACTGTACTTGACCGGCTTTGGCATTTTTCACTGCGGTTGCCACATCCGGCGTCACCGTACCAACCTTGGGGTTAGGCATCAGGCCGCGTGGACCCAATATCTGGCCCAGCGTACCAACCACACGCATTGCGTCCGGCGTGGCAATCGCCACATCGAAATCCAGCATGCCACCTTTGATCTGTTCAGCCAGATCTTCGAAACCGACGATTTCAGCACCCGCAGCCCTGGCTGCTTCCGCTGCTGCACCCTGGGCGAATACGGCTACACGCTTGGATTTTCCGGTACCGTTAGGCAGCACCAGAGCGCCACGCACCAACTGATCGGATTTACGTGCATCAATACCCAGATTGATCACGGCATCCACCGACTCATCAAACTTGGCCGTAGCGATTTCTTTGACCAGCGTCAGCGCCTCTGTCACTGGATAGGTTTTGTTGCGATCAACCTTGGCGCGCAGGGCAACTACACGTTTGGAATTAGCCATTTTATACACCCTCCACTTCAATACCCATGCTGCGTGCGCTGCCGGCGATGGTGCGTACTGCCGCATCCATATCTGCCGCAGTCAAATCGGGCATCTTGGTCTTGGCAATTTCTTCAGCTTGTACGCGCGTGATTTTGCCTACTTTATCCGTATGCGGACGCGGGGAGCCTTTTTCAATCTTGGCCGCCTTCTTGATCAGAATCGTCGCAGGCGGCGTTTTCATGATGAAGGTGAAACTCTTGTCTGCAAACGCAGTGATTACGACCGGAATCGGCAAGCCTGGTTCCACACCCTGTGTTGCGGCGTTAAACGCCTTACAGAATTCCATGATATTCAAACCACGCTGGCCAAGTGCGGGACCAATCGGTGGGCTAGGATTAGCTTTACCTGCAGGTACCTGCAGTTTGATATAGCCAATAATTTTCTTTGCCATGTTTAGCTCCTGGTGGGTGCAAACGCTTCGAAAAGCTCCCCGGTTAATTAACTTACTTTTACCGCCATTACTACTTACTTATAACTCGCCACTTGTGCGGCAGCCTACGATCAGACTTCTTTTTCGATCTGACTGAAATCCAGTTCCACTGGCGTAGAACGCCCGAAAATCACTACCGAGACGCGCAACTTGCTCTTCTCGTAGTTGACGTCTTCCACATTGCCAGAGAACTCCTTGAACGGCCCATCCACCACGCGCACTGACTCGCCTTTTTCGAAGGTAAGTTTTTGCGTGGGGTTGCTCTTACTATCATCCATGCGCTGCAGGATGATCTCCACTTCCTTATCCTTGATCGGTGTCGGCTTCAGCGCAGTACCGCCAATAAAGGCGGTCACACGCGGGGTGCTTTTGACCAGATGCCAGGTGTCATCAGACATGTCCATCTGCACCAGCACGTAACCCGGATACAGCTTGCGTTCGCTAATGGTTTTCTGCCCGGCTTTCATCTCAACCACTTCTTCCACCGGCACCAGAATCTGGCCGAACATATCCTTGAAATCAGAACGCGCTACGCGCTCTTCCAGTGCCCGCAGAACCGACTTTTCGTAACCGGAGTAGACCTGTACCGCATACCAACGCATCGCCATTAAGCACTCCGTCCCATCAGCATTTTTACCATCCACAAGCAGCCGATATCAACCACCCACAGGAATAGCGCCACGATGACCACCATGGCGAACACAGCAGCAGTCGTCTGCAACGTTTCTTTACGGCTAGGCCACACCACCTTGCGGGTTTCCGCCGCAGATTCTTGTGCAAACGCAAATGCTTCCTGACCCAACCTTGTGGTCCACATCACCAGCACTGCGACAATCACCCCCGCCAATACTGCCAAAATACGTAACACCAAAGCTTGATCGGCCAGCAGGTAAAAGCCTGCGACGCCAGCCGCGACTAGCAGCAACGCCAACACCAGCTTGATTTTTTCGGTCATATTTTGTTATGCACTTATGCTTTATAATTTAATAGTTTTAATACAAAATCCTGGCAGGCCAGGAGGGTTTCGAACCCCCAACCCTCGGTTTTGGAGACCGATACTCTACCAATTGAGCTACTGGCCTAAGGTAATTATTCAATAACTTTAGCGACGACGCCGGCGCCGACGGTACGGCCACCTTCGCGAATGGCGAAGCGCAAGCCTTCTTCCATCGCAATCGGTGCAATCAA
>JADGRN010000087.1 GCA_017880825.1 Methylophilaceae bacterium
CTCCGAAGGAAACTACCTGATTACCGGTTACGGGGATAATTGGGTCGAGATCAATAAAACTCGTTATCAGCACAGCATCATCTTGTTGCCTGATAGACTGATAACCGATTGGCTAGCGACAGATTTTGAGACATTAGTACCCGCCCACTTTCAGCCGATTGCTGAAATGCAACCCGAGGTGGTGCTGCTCGGCACGGGCGCCAAACATCGTTTTATCCATCCCAGAATCAGTCAGCTTCTGATTGAAAAAGGCATATCACTGGAATGCATGGACACTGCGGCGGCCTGCAGAACCTACAATATCCTGATGTCCGAGGGACGTTTGGTTGCGGCTGCATTGCTTATCTAATACAACAATAGCAAGAAAAACCGAGGGGTATACAGATCTGTTTACACCTTTACAGAAACTGGTTAATATCCAACCTCACCTCAACCTACAGCTACGGGAAAAGTAAATGAGCGATCGCCAACTGGCCGACTGGCGCGAACTTGCGCAAAAACTAGAATCGGAAATCAATAAAGTAGTGGTAGGTCAGGCATCGCCTATCCGCGCCATTACCACCGCAATTTTTGCGCGCGGCCACGTGCTGCTGGAAGGCGATGTCGGGGTGGGTAAAACCACATTGTTGCGCGCCTTTACGCGCGGCATTGGCGGTGGTTACCAACGCATTGAAGGCACCATCGATTTGATGCCTAACGATCTGGTGTATCACACCTATCTGTGTGAGGACGGTAAGCCGCACGTTAGCCCGGGGCCATTGCTGATGTCTGGCGAAAACCTGGCGGTATTCTTTTTTAACGAAATTAACCGCGCGCGCCCTCAGGTCCACTCATTGTTGCTGCGCGTGATGGCTGAACGTACGCTGTCTGCATTTAACAAGGAACACTCTTTCCCGCACATGCTGGTATTTGCTGACCGCAACCAGGTGGAAAAGGAAGAAACCTTCGAAATCCCTTCTGCGGCTCGTGACAGGTTCATGATGGAAATCCCCATCGTGGTGCCGGACGATGCCGACATTATGGAATCCCTGATTTTTGACACGCGTTTCCACGATGTCGATGCGCTGGTGGCCCAGGTGCAGCCGGATATTCTGCATTTTGACCGGTTGAATGCGTTCTCCGCCGTCATCCAGGATCATGTGCAAGCCAGTGCCACATTGCGCCGCTACGCGCTGGATTTATGGCGCGCGACCAAGGCTCCCGCCAAATTCGGCATCAAAATTGATGGCGTTGATATCAATCGCCTGGTGCTGGCCGGCGCCAGCCCACGCGGCATGAGCATGATGCTGCGCGCGGCGCGGGTCAATGCCTGGATCCATGGGCGCGACGCAGTGCTGCCGGATGACGTGCATGCGGTATTCCACGAAACCACCGCGCACCGTCTGGTGTTCAGCCCGGTTTATGAAATGCGCCGCACGGAAATCGCGCGTGAGTTGTTGAACCAGATTATCCAGGCTGTCGCTGCCCCTTAAGCAGAGTTACCTTTTATGGGTCCCAACCTAGCTAAAGAATTCACCTATACCATCGGCTGGCGCTCGCGTGGTCGGCATCCTGGCCGCCACGCCAGCACTCAGCGCGGTATGGGCATGGAGTTCCGTGGGCATACCACCCTGCTGTCCTATCCGGATCCGCGCCGCATTGATTTACGGCAAACCATCCGCGATCCGCTGGAACAGATCTATGTACGCATATTTAACCAGAAAAGTGCGACGCCGGTATTTGTATTGTGTGATCTCTCGGGTTCCATGAATTTTGGCGGTCATCAGCGCAAGATTGCACTCGCTGCCAGTATTACCGAATCGGTCGCGCAATCCGCCACCCACGCGGGCGACCCTTTTGGGTTTATCGGCTTTGATGAAAACGTGCGGGAGGATTGGTATTGCAGACCTTCCTTAAGGCCGCATACAGCGCTGGAACTCGCCGCCAGCTTAAGGGACTATCACCCGGCTCACGTTGGCAGTTCAGGCTTGATGGAAGTCAGCCGCTATTTGCCCCGCGAGCGCTCGCTGTTGTTTTTGGTCTCGGACTTTCACATGCCCTTGCCCGAGTTGGAAGCCGCTGTGGCCTTGTTGTTGCGCCATCACATTGTGCCGATGGTGTTGTGGGATACCTCGGAATATAAAACTCTGCCTGAGTTCGGTATTGCCAGCGTGGCTGATTGCGAAACGGGCGCAAAACGCACCTTGTTTCTACGTAAAGATTTGCGCAAGCGCATTGTGCAAAGCTTTGAAGATAGGCGTAAAGCCATCCATGCTTTATTTATGCGCTTTGACATGCCACCGTTTTTTGTTGAAGACCACTTTGAGGCCGATGCACTGACCGAATATTTCCACCAGTTTGTGACTGCCTAACATGAAAAAAGCGTGAAAAACAGTATGAAATCTTGCACTTTTTATTATCATTCCATGACGGTTTTGTTGGCCGCTGCTGGCTTGTTACTTAGCACTTCTCTGGCGGTTGCGGAGCAAACCTTATACGAAATGAAAGAGGCCAACGTCAAGATCACCACGGTCGAGCCGGAGCGTGATGTAGGCTATACCGTAGGCGATATCCTGCAACGCACCATCGTGCTTGAGGTGAAAAAACCTTACACCCTGCTGGAGACTTCCCTGCCCATTGTGGGTTATGAGCATCGCTGGAAGGGGCAGCCGACCGGCATTGAGCTACATAAAATAGAAACTGAGCAAAACGATCTGGGTGATAGCACCACTTATATGTTGCGTCTGGATTACCAAGTGTTCACCAATAATATCGTAGCGAAACCAGCCATATTGCCTGCCGAATTTATCAAATTTAAGGCCGATGGCAAATTCTATCAATACCGCATTCCAAGCTGGGGCTTCCGTATTTCGCCAATTGCAACCTTTGGCGCAGCAAAGATCGAACTGGATATGAGCCCTTTCCGTGGTCCTTTGTTGCTGGATCCAAACCCTGAAAAGAAACGCTTGAAAGTGTTGATTGGTGTGTTTGCAGTGGCCTTGCTAGGTTTGCTGTATATCCTTGGTAGCCGCGCCTGGTTGCCTCGCATGGGTGGCCCATTTGCAAGCGCTTGCCGCGATATCAATAAACTGCGCAAACTGCCTGCCGCCGATGTCGCCCTGCAACAAGCTGTAGCGCGTGTGCACCAATCGCTCAACGCCACTGCTGGCAGCAGCGTGTTCAGCGATTCGCTGGACAGCTTTTTGCAGAAAAAGCCCAAGTTTGCGCCGGTCAAGACCGATATCGAACAGTTTTTTGGTTTGTCTCGTCAGGTATTTTTTGAACCTCAGGCTGCGCATCAGGTGGGCGACTCTCCACTGAACTGGCTGCGTGATTTCTGCCGCCGCTGCCGCGATTGCGAGCGCGGGCTGACGCCTGAGGAACGAGTGTAAGCCATGAGCTTTACCACGCCTTGGGTATTGTGGTTGCTGCCACTTGCTGTTTTGCCGCTGTTGCTTGAACGCACACACAGTCGCAATTACTCATGGGTCGCTATGCTGCCCAGTGACCCACTATCCAATTTGATTGGCCTGATGCTCAAAGTATTGGCTGTAGTGGCCTTGCTATTCATTATTCTCGGTATTGCCGGTCCGCATAGCCCTCATCAGCATGAAGAACGCATCGGCGTAGGTGCACAAATCGCATTGGTACTTGATCGAAGTGCCAGTATGGATGATCCGTTTTCCGGTGGAACCAATGAAGGCCGTGTGGGCGAAACCAAGTCGGTAGCAGCGAGCCGCTTGATTACCCAGTTTGTAAAGCAGCGTAAAAACGACATGTTTGGCATGATTACATTCAGCAACTCTGCCATGTATGTGTTGCCGCTGACAGAGAATCGCGAGGCCATATTAGGGGCCATCAAAGCAACAGCGGGTAATTCATTATTTCAGACCAATATCGGTAGTGGACTTACCAGTGGCGCCGGCCTGTTTGATAAGGTGCCAGATTCAGGCTCACGTGCGATGATTTTGCTGTCCGATGGCGGCGGGCGTATCAGCGCGGATGTAGAACAAAAAATACGTGACTGGCTGGATCGTATGGACATCACCCTGTACTGGATTGTGCTGCGCCAACCCGGCGGCTTGAGTATTTTCGATAAAACCTACAAACCACCGGAGAACCAGGCTTTGCCGCCAGAAGTCGAGCTTTATGAATTTTTCAATACGCTAAGATCGCCGTTCCATGCTTATGAAGCTGAAGACCCGAAGTCATTGGCTTCGGCAATTGACGACATCAATCAAAAAGAAAAAAAACCGATTCGCTATTTCGAGCTAATCCCAGAACGAGATTATTCACAGCATTGCTATTTCATAGCCGCACTGATGATCGCACTACTCTTGAGCGTGAAATATTTGGAGGTCAAAACATGGCACTCAGCGTAAAAAAATTGACTTGGGTTTTCGCTATAACGGCGCTGGTGAGTGCGCTTGGAGCAGCTTATGAAGCAAAGCGTATCCACCAGATCGAAGCTTTTAATGCGGCGGTGTCTGACGGCAAATCACCACAAACCGATATGGAAAGCTTCGAGGCTAAATTTTCAACCGCCTATTGGCTTGCGAGAAAAGAACGCTACAAAGAATCCACCTTGCTGTTTTTGCAACTAGCCGAGAAAGGTGATGCGAACCAGCGCTCGGCAATCCAGCACAACCTGGGCAATATTTTCTTTCTGCGCGGCTTGGCTATTAACGGCACCAACATGAAAGTGCGCGATGAAGCTGAATATTTACTGAGGCAGGCTAAAAGCGCCTATCAGCTGTCGTTACGCCTCGACAACAGTCATTGGGATACACGCCACAATCTGGATCGCGTGTTGACCATGTTACCCGCAACACCTACTCCAGGAGTCGGGGAATCGGATACGCCCGGCCTGATTATGGGCAGCATTCCAGTGGGCTTACCTTAAGTTTAATCGATGAAAAGAATAGTTAGTTATTTACGTCATCGACGTGATGCTGCCCTGCTGCTAGCGGCTTTCCTGCTGCTGGTGATCGCGATTTTTCGGCCCAGCATACCGCTACAGCGCAATATTTACAGCTATCTGCTGGTAGCGGATATTTCGCAAAGCATGAACGTGATCGATGCAACGATTAATGGCAAACCGGCAACGCGTATAGCCTTCACGCAAAAAATGCTGCATGAAGCAATAGCGTCCATGCCTTGCGGCACACGCGTCAGCATCGGCCTGTTTGCGGGCGTGAGTATAGCTGCGCTGTATACGCCCATTGAGGTGTGTGAAAACTTTGCGGCCATTCAGGATACGATCGATCACCTGGATTGGCGCACGGCGTGGTCGGGGAATAGCCGCGTGCGCAGCAGCATGCTGTCACTGGCGAGAACCTTGCGCTCGTTCCCGGAACCGGCACAGGTCGTCTATTTCACCGATGGCGAAGAAGCGCCGCGCTTGCATGCCTTCAATACCGAAAATTTGACCAACTTCCAGGGCGGTAGCGGCTGGCTGTTAGTCGGTGTGGGCAGCCAAAAAGGCACCCCCATCCCCAAGCTGGATGAAAAAAACCAGCTGATCGGCTACTGGGCCGGTGACAGCTTCGCCATGCAGCCGGGTATCGCGCAGATTTCCGAAGCCAATGTCGGCGTACGCAGTGACAACGTAGCAGGCGGCGAAAGCGATCGCTACCTGTCGAAACTGGACGAAGACTATCTTAAATCGCTGGCAAAAGAGGTTGGCGGCCTTTATGTGCGTGGCGATAGTCTGCAGAGCATACTCGCAGCAATGAAACAGCAGAAACCGGCGCGCCGCGATATTGCGCCGTTTGTGTTGGACTGGGTGTTAGCGGCGCTGGCAGGGTTAATACTGATTTCTGCGTATTTGCCGCGCCATCCAATTAAACAATTGCGCGCATCCTTGGATGCTTTAAAGCAGCGTCGGCAAAAGTCTCAGTTGCCTGCCGGCGCTGAAGCATGATGGCCCCAGCGTAGCCATACGCGCAATTGCCGGAAAGCTTCGCCATCCAGCATATCCGGCATGAGCACTACATGCCGCACCAGCCTGCCGTCAGGGAGCTTGAGGTTCAGCATCACCAGATACCAGGCAACAAAACTCGTTGTCAGCACTTCTGCTTTAATTTTCTGTCCATCTCTTTGCGTGACAAAAAACTCTGCCTCGCTAGTTAGCTCAAGCTTGATGATGGAGTTGGACAGTAGTAGCAGAGCATTTTTTGCCACATGCCAAATAGTGGCCAGACTGATCAGCAGGATCGCCAACGCTTTTAACCACGACAACACCGGCATGCACAGCAAGATCAGGCAGGCTGCCAAGCTGACCGATAGCAATAACAC
>JADGRN010000012.1 GCA_017880825.1 Methylophilaceae bacterium
AGATATCATTTACCACCAATTTTACCACCATATAACACCGGATTGCAATTAATGACTTAAGATGATATAGGATATAAAAGTTGAATAAAAACCGCTAGTTAATGCGGTTTTTAGGATGTTTTCGGATAGTATTAGATTGTCTATTGGAGGCGGGAGTCGGAATCGAACCGGCGTCCACGGCTTTGCAGGCCGCTGCATAACCACTCTGCCATCCCGCCTTAAGGGTGCAACTGGCTTAAAACTCAGACTTTAAAACTAAAACGGGGAAGGCAGATGCCTTCCCCGTTTTTCAATGCTGGAGCGGGAAACGAGGCTCGAACTCGCGACCTCAACCTTGGCAAGGTTGCGCTCTACCAGCTGAGCTATTCCCGCTTAGGAAGGCAGCATTTTAGCGATTTTGGGCTTTGTGTCAAGGCTGAAACAACGCACCTAGCGCTGGCTCATGCGCGGCCAAGCGGCCTTCAGGTAGTAAGCCATTGACAGTAATGTCAAAAACGCAGCTGCATCAATCAATACCTTGCCTATCAGTTTCACATCCAATTGACCGATTGGGTCGTAATACAGAAGAAACAGGATCGCCGTCATTTGCAATACAGTCTTGACTTTGCCCAGCATGGCAACCGCCACACTGCCGCCCTCCCCGATGCCGGCCATCCACTCCCGTAGCGCGCTGATGGCGATTTCGCGACCTATGATAATCAGCGCAATAATGGCGCCGACACGCCCGAACTCGACCAGCACAATCAGGGCCGCCGCGACCATCAGCTTATCCGCCACCGGGTCAAGAAAAGCGCCAAAAGCCGAAGTCTGGTCAAGCACACGTGCCAGGTAGCCATCCAGCCAGTCGGTGATGGCGGCGAGCGCAAACACCAGTGTCGCCGAGAGGTTGACCCAATGCACAGGAATGACGCCTTTCGGCAGATAAAAGATACCGACGAATACCGGAATCAACACAATCCGCAGCATGGTGAGTGAGTTCGGGACATTCCACAGCCGATTTTTGCTAGACAACAATTAGTGCAACTCCTGATAAATTTTTTCGGCCAAGCCCGGGCTGATGCCTTCCACCTGCGCCAGCTCACCCACGCTGGCATTGCGCACGCCATGCAGCCCGCCAAAACGCGTGAGCAGCTTTTGCCGGCGCTTGGCACCGATACCGCCGATATCCTCCAGCGATGAGTGCAACCGTGCCTTGGCGCGCCGCCCGCGATGGCCGGCGATGGCAAAGCGATGCGCCTCATCGCGAATCTGCTGCAGCAAATGCAGCCCGGGATTGTCTTTGTTGAGGCTCACCGGTGCTTCACGGTCGGGGAAAAATAACTGCTCCAGACCTGGTTTGCGTTGCTCGCCCTTGGCTATCCCTACCAGAAGAATATCAGGCAATCCGACTTCGCGCATGACTTCAACCGCGATACCGAGCTGACCCTTGCCGCCGTCGATAAATACCAGGTCGGGCAGTTTACCCTCTCCGGCAGCCACCTTCTTGTAACGCCGTGTCAGTGCGTCGCGCATGGCGGCGTAATCATCCCCCGGCGTGATGCCGCTAATGTTGTAGCGGCGGTACTCGGAATTCTGCAGCGCGCCTTTGTCGAACACCACACACGATGCCACCGTGGCCTCGCCCATGGTATGGCTGATATCAAAACATTCGATACGCTCGGTGCTGTCGGCCAAATCCAGCGCCTCACGCAATGCGATCAGCCTGCCCTGCTGATTGGCCTGTTGCGCTGCGCGCTGGCCTAGAGCCAGCTCGGCGTTGGTTTGCGCCATCTTCATCCATACGCGCTTGTCGCCGGTCGGATTGGTATTGATGCGTATGCGGCGCCCGGCCTGCTCAGTGAGAACCTGCTCCAGCTCCGCTGTTTCGATTTTCGCGCCGACAATGATCAACGACGGCACCGCCTGTGCCAGGTAATGCTGCTCCAGAAAGGCCTGCAAAGTGGTTGCCATATCGCATCCGTCGGCGTTCCTGGGGAAAAAGCTTTTATCGCCGAGGTGGCGCCCGCCACGGATCATCACCAGATTCACGCAATGCTGCCCGCCCTGCTCTGCGCAGGCAATCACATCGGCATCGCTTACGCGGAAATCGCTGACAAACTGCCGCGCCTGCACTTGCCGCAGGCTCTGCATGCGGTCGCGGTACAGCGCCGCCATTTCATAGTCCTGGTTCGCGGCCGCTTCCGTCATTTTCTGGCTGAGCTCATCCAGCACCTGCTGCTCGCGTCCTTGCAGAAACATGGTGGCATGGCTGACATCGCGCCGGTAGTCATCCGGCGCAATGTAGCCCACGCAGGGCGCGGTACAACGCTCAATCTGGTATAGCAAACAGGGCCGTGTACGGTTGGCGAATACCGTGTTCTCGCAGGTGCGCAACCGGAATACCTTTTGCAACAACTGAATGCTCTCGCGCACCGCCACCGAATTGGGAAAAGGGCCGAAATACTCACATCCCTTGCGCTGTGTGCCACGGTGAAACGCCATGCGCGGAAACGGGTCGCCGGTTAATGCGATGTAGGGATAGGACTTGTCATCGCGGAACAGCACGTTGTAACGCGGCATCAAGCTCTTGATCAGGTTGTTTTCCAGCAGCAGTGCTTCTGCCTCGGAATGCGTCACGGTGGTCTCGATGCGCACAACGTTTGACACCATCATGCGCGTACGTGGGCTAGGCAAATTCTTCAGAAAGTAGGATGACACCCGCTTTTTGAGTTCCTTTGCCTTGCCGACGTAAATCACCTCATCCTGCGCGTTGATCATGCGATAGACGCCGGGCAGGTTGGGCAGACTCTTCAGGATGGGTTTAGGGTCGAACATCCGTATAAGCTTTTAACCGCTCAATAGCTTGCCTGCAATCGCCCAGTCTTCCATCTCCACTTCATCAAAGGTAATGTAGGTATAGGACTTGGGCTTGTGCGCGATACGCTCCAGGGTGTCGGTGATTTCCTCGGCGATTTTCTGCTTCTGCTCGTGGGTCAGGCTTCCTGCAATTTTCAGATTAACGTAAGGCATGTTGATCTCCTTGTCGTAGGGGTGCGATTCATCGCGCCCTATTTTAATGGCATGAAGGGACGTGATAAATCACGCCCCTACGTTCTCTTTGGCAATTAATTCAAACACCTGGTGGAACATGGTCTCCGTCAGGCGTCTGGTCTGTGTATTGTAGCGGCTGCAATGGTAGCTGTCATACAGCACGCGGCCATCTGGCAGCGCATGGCGTGCGGCATGGCCGAATTTATAGCCGCCCAGCTTCAGGTTAAGCGCTTTCAGCACCGCCTGATGCGCCACATTACCTAATGCAAGTATGACCGTAGCGCTTGGTAATGCTGCCAGCTCGGCTGCCAGGTAAGCATTGCAGGTATTGATTTCCGCGCCGGTTGGCTTGTTTTCCGGCGGCAAACACTTCACCGCATTGGTAATGCGACAGCCGGTAAGGTTCAGGCCGTCATCGGCCGAGACCGACTGCGCCGCGTTGGCATAACCATAACGATGCAGGGTGTCATACAGCAGCACGCCGGCATAGTCGCCCGTGAATGGGCGTCCGCTGCGGTTGGCGCCGTGCATGCCCGGCGCCAAGCCCACAATCAGCAAGCGCGGCGCACTATCGCCAAAGGCTGGAACCGGCTTGGCGTAGTAGGTGGGATATTGAGTTTTGACCTGGTCAAGAAACCCGGCCAGCCGATCACAGCGGCGGCAACTGCTGTCAAATTGTTGCATCAGGCTTTCTTTTTTGTTCGCCCGCTATTCCGGTGCCATGCAATCTGGCTGCTTTGCAGCGCGGCGGGTATCTCCGGCTGCAAGGTCACGTGGTTAATGGCGAAGCGCTCATGCAGCATCTCGCGCATCGCGGGCAGTACGCGCTGCCAGGCCTCCATGTCCTGCAATACCACATGCGCAGAAAGTGCGACCACGCTGGAAGACAAGGTCCAGATATGTACGTCATGCACCTCGCGTACTTCAGCCACTTCACCCATGGCACGGCCTACCAAGCGCAGATCAAGATGGTGCGGCACGCCTTCCATCAGCACATGCAGCACCTCGCGCAACAGGTTGAGCGTGGAGAACAGAATCAGCGCCGAGATGAACAAGGACAAAATCGGGTCTATCGGCAGCCAGCCGGTGAAGTAAATGACCGCGCCGGCAATCAAAGCAGCCACCGAGCCCAGGAGATCGCCGAGCACATGCAGCAGTGCGGCGCGGCTATTGAGGTTTTGTTGATCATGCCCCAGACGCCAGGCCACAATCAGGTTCACCATCAAGCCCAGCAAGGCGATCAGCATCACTTGCGCGCCCTGCACCGGCTGTGGAGCATGCAAGCGCTGTATGGCTTGCACGGTTATCGCCGTGACCACAGCCAGCATCAGCAAGCCATTCACCAGCGCCACGATGATTTCGGCACGCATCAGGCCGTAGCTGTGCTTGACGGAGGGCGGTTTACGCGCCATCCAGGCAGCCAGCCAAGCCAGGCCCAAGGCCGCAGAATCCGAAAACATATGCCCGGCATCCCCCAGCAGCGCCAGGGAACCGGTGTACCAGCCGCCCGCGGCTTCGACCAGGGCAAACCCCAGAGTTAATAACAGCGGCCACAGCAATGCATTACCGCTGCCGTGATGATGATGTTCATGATGCGAGTGCTCATGTTGGCTGTGATGGTACTGATAGTTTGCTTGGCTCATAAGTACGCAATGCTAGCCTATCAGCCATAAAAAAGCAGGTCCGGCATCGACTTTTTTAGCATGCAAAAACCGCGAGGCAACATCCCGCTATAATGCCGCCATGATTAAACACACCCTGGCCGCACCATGCTGAGCTATCGTCACGCCTTTCATGCCGGCAATCACGCCGATGTACTCAAACATTTTGTGCTGATGCAGGTGCTGCAACATGCCACGCAAAAAGATAAGCCCTTATGGTATATCGATACTCACGCCGGTGCCGGTATGTATGCCCTGGACAAAGGCTACGCCACGCAAAATGCTGAGTATGAAACTGGCCTCGCCCGCTTGTGGAACCGCACAGATATGCCCGTAACGCTTGCAGACTATGTGGCGCTGCTAAAAAAACTCAATCCCGACAGCCGACTCAAGCGCTATCCCGGTTCACCGGGCTTTGCACAAGCGCTGCTGCGGCATGATGACCGCTTACGTTTGTTTGAGCTGCACCCCAATGACTGCAAGCTTCTCAGGCAATTTTTCAAGGAGGCAGGCCACCCACCATCCAGCCGCAAAGTCATCATAGAAACCGCAGACGGCTTTGCCGGCCTCAAGGCCATACTGCCTCCACCATCGCGCCGCGCAGTGGTGTTGATCGATCCGCCCTATGAAGAAAAGCAGGATTACCGGCGTGTGCTGGATGCTCTCAAGGACAGCCTGCAACGCTTTGCCACCGGTACTTATATTCTTTGGTATCCGCTATTACAGCGGCCGGAACCTCGTCAATTGCATGAAAAACTGCAGAAATTGGGCCTGCCAAGTTGGCTTCAAGTCACTCTAAGCGTGCAGACGCCGGCGCCAGAAGGCTTTGGCATGCATGGTAGCGGCTTATTTATCGTCAACCCGCCGTGGACGCTGCCTGAAACGCTGGGGGAAGTGATGCCTTATCTGGTAAACGTACTGGGGCAGGATGCGGGCGCCGGATTCAGTGTTGAGCATAAGATACCTTAACTGCATACCTCAATTTCGCGCAAAAGCCGATACCCACCATACCAGCCGGTTATTTTGTATACCAGTCGATACTGATGATACGGTTAACGTTGACCAGCTTTTTGCCTTTTTTGTCCGGCACCGATAAAGCCTGACCCGGCTTCATTCGGCTATCTTTAGCGGGTACGCCATTCAGTTGGACAGAGAAGTTAAGAGAAGTAATAAATCCGGATATTCACTTTATTCATGAACTCCAGATGCACAACGCTGGTCTTATAAGTTATACATGCTAAAACCAGTCAGTTATCTGTAGCGAAGGGGACATCATGAAACAAGTTAAACCATTTGCAATGTTGCTATTAGTGCTCAGTCTATTGACCAGCGGCGTAGCACTGGCCGATCGTGGACACGGGCATGGTGGACACTGGCATGGTGGCGGTGGCCCACACGTGGGCATCGGGTTTAATTTTGGCCCTGGATATGGGCCTTATTATCCTTACTACGGTTACCCCTATGGCTATCCGTACTATCCATACTATCCTTACCCGTCAGTTCCACAATCACCACCGGTATATATTGAACAAGGCGGCCAAGAGCAAGCGCCTCAGCTATCTGCGCCTCAACAGGATTATTACTGGTACCACTGCAACAAACCTGAAGGTTATTACCCTTACGTCAAAGAGTGCCCGGAAGGTTGGCAAAAGGTATCGCCGGAGCCTCCAAAACAATAGTAAGGAACATTGACCATGTCTAAATCTTCAACCTATGCTGCGCTCGGTGCGATGCTGCTTATTTCCGCTTGTACCACAGTGCCCAATGGGCCTAGCGTTATGGCCCTTCCTGGAAGCGGGAAGGACTTTGAGCAGTTTCGTAGCGATGAGAACTATTGCAGGCAATATAGTTTAAGCCAGAGTAACGGAACTTCAGCCAGTAAGGCCGCGAATGACAGTTTTGCAGAAAGTGCCGTTGTTGGCACTGTAATCGGCACGGTCATAGGGGCTGCTGTTGGCGGGCGTGAAGGGGCTGCAGTAGGCGCAGGTACCGGGCTGCTGGTTGGCAGCGTAGAAGGTAGCAATGCCGCCGGGGCATCAGCTTACAATGTGCAACAGCGCTACGATAATGCCTACATCCAATGCATGTATTCCAAGGGGCATCGCGTTCCGGTTTCAGGACGTTTCGTAACACAGGACAGACCGGTTGCTTCGCCACCGCCGCGCTATTTGCCACCCCCTCCACCGCCAGGATACTATCCACCGCCAGAGCCATCTGACAGACCGCCACCTCCGCCAGTACAAGGTAATTGAATCACCATATTTGAAGACATGGCAAGGTTTTACGCTCTGAATATCGATTCCACTGCGTTATGTACGCTGTCTAACAGACCGCTTTGGAATTGACTGAAATAATAACCCCACCTAAAAGCCCGGAGTAATCTAAATGAAATTGATCGTTAATTTGCTGGTGAGCGTTGCATTAGTGGTGTGTTCTTCTCTGGCAGTGGCCGAAATTGTCACGCCGTCTGTGTTGGTAAAAAATACGGCAAATGAAGTACTGGAAATCATCAAGAATGACAAGGATATCCAGGCCGGTGACATGCACAAAATCACTGCTCTTGCAGAAGATAAAGTGCTGCCGCATTTCGATTTCGTGCATATGTCACGTTTAGTTCTGGGGAAAGACTGGAGTCCTGCCAGCAAAGAGCAACAAGGACTTTTTATTAGTGAGTTCCGTACTCTGCTGATTCGCACCTATGCCTCGGCGCTGGCCAAATATCGTAACCAGACCATTGAATACAAACCGCTGCGCGAACAAAGCGGTGACACCGATGTAACAGTCAAGACGCTGATTCTGCAACCCGGGGGAGAGCCGCTGCCGCTGAATTACAAATTGGACAAGGCCGGTGAAGAATGGAAGGTGTATGACCTGGAGATTGGTGGCGTCAGTTTGGTGAACAGCTATCGCGGACAGTTCTCGACCGAAATACGTAAATCAGGCATGGATGGACTGATCCAGAAACTGGCCGATAAAAACAAGTAAGCCAGTGTTCAAAAATAGCCGTTCAGGCTATTTTGGTTTAAAACTCAATGACGCGGAATTTATACAATAGCGCAGGCCGGTCGGCGGCGGCCCGTCATTGAATACGTGACCGAGATGCGCGTCGCAGACGTTGCAGATAACTTCGGTGCGAATCATTCCATATGAGGTGTCGGTCACCTCGCGCACATTGGCGGGATCGAGTGCTTTGAAATAGCTCGGCCAGCCGCAGCCGGAATCGAATTTTGTGTCGGATTCAAACAGCGCTGTACCACAGCACACACAAGTATATATCCCGGCTTCGTGATGATCGACAAACTCGCCGGTGCCTGCGCGCTCGGTCGCGGCATGGCGGGTTACCTCATATTGAGTCGGGGTGAGTTGTTGCTGCCACTCCGCATCGGGCTTGACGATCTTCTTCATGACTATCCTCACTATCTAACTGGTGTTAGCTCGATCAGATACCGCCTATAAAATCCGGCTTGCCTATCTCCAAGCCATTATGGCGCAGGATGGCGTAAGTCGTGGTGAGGTGAAAATAGAAATTGGGCAGCACAAAACTGAGCAGATAAGGCTGGCCGAGAAAGCTGACTTCCTTGCCGCGCAGTTTAAGGCTGATTGGGCGATCTGCGCTGCCGTCTATTTGCGGCGGACTCACACTTTGCAAAAAGGCCACGGTCTTGGCGATGCGTGCCTGCAACTCGGGGAAGGTGGTTTCATTATCCTCATAACTCGGCACTTCAATTCCAGCCAAGCGAGCTGCACAGCCTTTCGCGACATCGCTGGCAATCTGCACCTGGCGGGAGAGCGGATACATATCTGGCGCCAGCCGGGCGTTGATAAACACCGAGGGATCAATCTTCTTCGCCTCGGCATGCGTCGCCGCCTTATCCAGAATCGCCGACAGATTGCCCAGTCCGCGAATAAAGACCGGGATGGATGCTTGGTACATTGATAGAGACATGGCATTGCTCCAAATAATCCAGGTGGAAAACGGCCATCAATCGCAACGCATCGAACTTCAAATGAGTTATTTTGCGAGATCAGCCGCTCAATTATAAAACACGATTTAACCCTGCAAGCGCATTTAGCAATATTCAATCACAAAAAATACATATGCTTAAGTAGCAGCTAGGCAGTACGCAAACTGATATTGCGCCACTGTGCCGGACCGGTCTGATGCACCGAAGTGCCGTTGCTATCTACCGCAACGGTGACCGGCATATCCTTGACTTCGAACTCATAAATCGCTTCCATGCCCATATCGGCAAACGCCACCACGCGCGCTGACTGGATGGACTTGGACACCAGATAGGCGGCACCGCCCACGGCAATCAGATATACCGAACGGTGCTTGCGGATCGCCTCAATAGCCTCGGGGCCGCGCTCTGCCTTGCCTATCATGCCCAGCAGCCCGGTTTTATCCAGCATCATCTCGGTGAATTTATCCATGCGTGTCGCCGTGGTCGGCCCCGCAGGCCCGACGGCTTCGTCACGCACTGCATCTACAGGGCCGACGTAATATATAAAGCGGTTGTGAAAATCAACACCGTCCGGCAACGCCTCGCCGCGACTCAGGATGTCGGCGATACGCTTGTGCGCCGCATCACGCCCGGTCAGCAGTTTGCCGCTCAGCAGCAAGGCTTCGCCCGGCTGCCATGTGATGATATCTTGCGCGGTCACAGTGTCGAGATTGACACGCCGTGTCTGCGGATTGGCGATCCAGATTACATCCGGCCAATCCTTCAAGTCAGGCGGCGTCAAATGCGCCGGGCCAGAGCCATCGAGCACGAAATGCGCATGGCGCGTGGCGGCACAGTTGGGAATCACCGCCACCGGCAAGGATGCTGCATGCGTCGGGTAATCCAGAATCTTGACATCGAGCACCGTGGTCAGCCCGCCCAAGCCTTGTGCGCCTATCCCCAGCGCGTTAATCTTGTCATAGAGTTCGAGGCGCAGCTCTTCCAGTTTATTGGCAGCTCCGCGCGCCCGTAACTTTGCTAAATCGATGGGCGCCATCAAGGATTCCTTGGCCAGCAGCATGGACTTCTCCGCCGTGCCGCCTATGCCTACCCCCAGAACGCCGGGCGGACACCAGCCCGCGCCCATGTCGGACACCTCGCTCAGTATCCAGTCAACGATGCTGTCCGACGGATTCAGCATGGTAAATCTGGCTTTATTCTCAGAGCCGCCGCCTTTGGCAGCTATTCTGACATCGACCTTGTTGCCGGGCACCAGTCGCACATGGGTGACTGCGGGCGTATTGTCACGCGTGTTTTTCCTGGCGCCTGCCGGGTCTGCCACAATCGACGCGCGCAGCGGGTTATCCGGCAGCAGATAGGCACGCCGCACGCCTGCGTTGACCATAGCTTCGATATCCGCGCCCGGCTCCCATCGAACCTCAGTCCCCACATTGACGAATACCACCACGATGCCGGTATCCTGGCAAATCGGCCGCTTGCCCTCGGCGCACATGCGCGAATTGGTCAGTATCTGGGCAATGGCGTCACGCGCTGCGGGAGACTGCTCGCGTGCATAGGCATCACCCAAGGCCTGGATAAAATCCACCGGATGGTAGTAGGACATGAACTGCAGCGCATCGGCAACACTCGCAATAAAATCTGCGCTCCGGATTAAAGGTTGGCTGGTTTGGCTCATGCGCTGGACCTGTTCAGTGCAATCGAGGGATTAACCTCGCGGCGCAGTATCTTGCCATTTTTGGTGCGCGGCAGTTGCTGGGTAATGTAGATCACCTTGGGTGCTTTATAGGCGGCGAGATGCTGTTTACCAAATGCCAGCAACTCGTCTGCTGTTACATTGCTATCGGGCTGCAGGATAATATAGGCTACCACCAGCACCTTGTCCTTGTCGATCTCTTCGCCCACCGCAGCGCAGTCTGCCACTGCCGGATGCGACTTGAGCACGCGTTCGATCTCGTAAGGCGAGACGCGGAAACCAAAGCTTTTGATGATATCGTCCTTGCGCCCCAGAAACCACAGGTAACCGTCTTCATCGAAACGTGCATAGTCGCCGGTGAAGAACCAGCCGTCGCGCTTGAGTTTGGCAGTCTCTTCCGGCAGGTTCCAGTAGTATAAAAATAAGCCGGGGTCGCTGTCTGGAACGCTGATGACGCCCTCCTCACCCACTGCTACCGGCTGCAAGGTCTCAGGGTCGAGCAACTGAATGGTATGCCCGGGCTGCGGGAAGCCGGCAGAGCCCGGACGTATCGGGCGCGACTTGGTTTCGCACAGGTAGTAGGAAAACTCCGACATGCCCACCGCTTCGTAAATATCAATGCCAAAACGCGCGCGCCACTGTTCCAGCACTTCATCCGACAGATGCTCGCCAGCGCTCATGCAGTAACGCAGGCTGGGCGTATCTTTCTGACTGTATGTGGTTTTCTGCAGAATTTGCCTGTAAATAGTCGGCACGCCAACAAAAATCGTGGCGCCGTGCTTGGCGATGAGCCTTGGCCAGGTATTGGCGTCGTTTTTGCCTTCATGCACGATGACGGTTTTGCCCAGATAGAGCGGATCCATCAAGCCCGAGCCCAGCACGTAGGTCCAGTTGAATTTGCCCGAATGCATGATGCGATCACCATTCTGGCTGAAATCAAACCAGTATTTGGAGGCCGGCTCACGCCCAATCAGGGCGCGGTGCGCATGCAACACCCCCTTGGGATAGCCGGTGGTGCCGGAGGTATAAACCAGATAGGCCGGATCGTCGGCTTTGGTTGGATGCGAGGCATCCCAGGTAGTAATGGCTTGCAGCGCTGTATCCAGGTCCAACACCTGCAACTCCGCTGCGGGTACAGTTGCGCCTTGGCCGCATAGCAGTACATAACGCAGTGCCGGCAGCCCTTGCAATTCGCCGCGTAGCGTTTGCCAGGCCAGCTTATCTGTCACCAGCACGGCGGCGCCAGAATCCTTTGCCAGATACAGTACTTCTTCGGCGGTGAGCAAGGTCGAGGTGGGTACCGCAATCGTACCGCGCTTCATGGCACCGAGAAAGGCGGTGGGATAATCCAGGCTGTTGGGCAGGCGAATCAGCACGCGATCACCCACTTCGATTCCCAGATTGTGCAGCAACTGGGCAAAACGGCTGGTACGCATTGCCAGCTCAGCAAATGTCGCCTGCGAAGTACCGAGCTTGTCATCTTCAACGATCATGGCAACCGAGTTCTCAATTGCCGTACAGAGATGCTTATCGGTACAGGCGACGCCGATGTTGAAATACTCCGGCACGTGCCATACCCATGGTTCGAACGGTGCAAAGTTTTGCGCTTTGGTTACGGCTTGCGTCACGCTCAGGCTCGCTTGTTGGATTTGATTCATAAGGCTAGAGGAACAAACCATACGGCCAATTTTGGCGGATCACCTGAGTCGGCAGCAACTGCAGCACCTTCAGCGCAAATTTGGTATCTTCCGGGCCCAAGGCACGCAGTGCATTGGCGCGCAACAAGGTCTGGAGTGCTTTGCCAAACATCGGCGGGTCCAGCATTTCGCCTTCGAACTTGATGGCGCCGCCCAGCAGTGCGTCTGCCTCAATGGCGGCCTTGAGTATTTTGACTTTTTGCGCAATCTCGGTGGGCGAAGGCGTGTAGGCCACCTTGCACAAATGGATATGTCCGGGATGAATCACCTGCTTGCCGGTAAGTCCCATCGCCGATTCCTGACAGGCATGCTTGTAAACGATGCGCGACTCGTTTTCTCCGTGCAGGTCAAGCCAGCGGCGCACGTCATGCGGTTCCAGAAAATTTTCCGGCATGCTGCTGCTGCCGATCAAAGTCTCTACGCCGCCTATCACGCCCTTGCCTGCAATCCGCGCTTCGAACATGAGCTGATTCATGAAGTACTTGAGTTCTTCGATCCAGTTTTCCGGCGTGATATGGATGCCCATGGCCTTGGAAAAATCGTGGATACCGAATACCGCATGCTTGACGGTAGAGTACTGCATGAGATCACTGGCGATCTTGAGCGACTTGGGGTGTTCGATAATCGGCTGGATGGTGATTTTGCTGTTCCAGCCTGCCAGCAAATTGGACAAATCGCGCACCTCAGCCGCGCCGTAAGCCTCGCCCGCCTTGGCCAGCATGATCACATCAATGAAATCTGCCATGTCGCGCACAAACTCGATATCCTGCTCATATTCATCGGTACGGAAAGGATTGATGCGAATCGCGACGACAACCTTTTTGCTGATTTGTCTGAAACTCGGCAGTTCCTGTCTGAGCAGAGTACGGCTCATCTCTTTTTGCCGGCAGCCGTCTTCCAGATCGAATATGACCGTATGTGCAGGGGTATTCAGCGCATGCTTCCTCATGCGCTTGGCAGCCGCTTCCAGGTCTTCGTAGATGCCCAACGAAGGTGCGTACTTCACCGGCGGGTAATACAGCTGTATGCCCGGCCAGTAATCGCCAAGCACGTGCGGTGTCACCACACGGCAATAATCTATACCTGCATAAGCTTCGGGATTGGATGTGCTGATTTGATTCATGAGCGTAGCCCCTGAAAATATCTTGTTAATAGGTCGTTCGAATCCGTGTTGATAGATAATCCTTGCGCATGACTTTGGTCCGTAGCCACAGTTTTATGTTCCCCTCGCAGCCATGTCAGCAATTGCTGGGTAGCCGGGTCCCCAGATGCTGTGTTGCTGATGACCAAATTCCACAAGTCGTTATCCGGCATATCCAGCAGTTTATCCAACGCTGCAACCTGTTCATCAGTCAGCGCGATAGCATTGTTTTCTTGCAGATGGGTTTCGATGAAGCCTTTAAACAGCAGATCGAGTTCCAGCATGCCGCGCCGGCAGCGCCATTGCATACGCCTGGCTGTTTCATTGCCGGGTGCATTGGCGGTGTTGGTATCCATTATTTGAAGCTCTGCTTCAACTTGAGCGCCTTGATTTCATTGATGGCCTTGGACGGATTGAGGCCCTTGGGGCAAACATCGACGCAGTTCATGATGTTGTGACAGCGATACAGCCGATAAGGGTCCTCCAGATTTTCCAGACGTTCTTCCTGCGCCTGGTCGCGGCTGTCCTGGATGAAGCGATAAGCGGTCAACAACCCGGCCGGGCCGACAAATTTATCCGGATTCCACCAGAACGACGGGCAGGCCGCAGTACAGGCACCGCACATGATGCACTCGTACAAGCCATCCAGTTTGGCGCGATCTTCCGGCGACTGCAGGCGCTCGGTGACTGGCGGTGGATCATTGTTGACCAGATAGGGTTTGACCGAATTGTAGTGCTCAAAAAACTGCGTCATATCGACGATCAGATCGCGAATCACCGGCATGCCAGGCAGAGGGCGTAACACTACGGGTTCCTTGATACCGGCCAGCGGCGTGATGCAGGCCAGGCCGTTCTTGCCGTTGATATTCATCGCATCCGAACCACACACCCCTTCGCGGCAGGAGCGGCGCAGGCTCAGCGTGTCATCCAGTTGTTTAATCTGCAGGATGGCGTCCAGCAGCATGCGCGTATCTGGCGCCAACTCGATATCGTAATCCTGCATGTAAGGATCTTTGTCAGTATCAGGATTAAAGCGGTAGATGGAAAACTTCATGCTAGTCCTTAAATTCAGCCTAATAGGTTCTGGCAACTAAAGGGAAAGAATCAACCGTGAGCGGTTGTAAACGCACCGGCGTATATTCCATGCGGTTACCGCTGCTGTGGTAAATCGAGTGCTTGAGCCATTGCTGGTCATTGCGCTGCGGGAAATCCTCGCGACAATGCGCGCCACGGCTCTCTTGGCGGGCGGCAGCAGCGACCATGGTGGCTTTTGCCACTTCGACCAGATTATCCAGTTCCAGCGCTTCTATGCGTGCCGTATTGAACACCAGGCTCTTGTCTTTGATGGCCAGGTTCTGCACCCGCTCTGCTACTTGCATAATTTTCTCCACGCCTTGCACCATCAGCTCGGGGAAGCGGAAAACCCCACAATGCACCTGCATGGTCTTGCGCATGGTCTCGCCCACTTCGGTCACACTCTCGCCAGACTTCTGCCCGTCCAAGCGTGACAGACGTGCAACCGTGCGCTCAGCGAAATCCTTGGGCAAAGGCTTGTGGCTGGTACCACTCACGCTTTTCACCATGTGATTGCCTGCGGCACGCCCAAACACCATCAAATCCAGCAGTGAATTGGAACCCAGACGATTAGCCCCGTGTACCGAGACACAGGCGCACTCACCCACAGCGTAGAAGCCTCGAACGGGTTTGCCGGAAGCTATCACCTGGCCATCGAGATTGGTCGGTATGCCACCCATCATGTAGTGCGCGGTGGGCACCACTGGAATCGGGTCGTACACCGGATCGACGTTGGCAAACTTGATGGCGATGTTGCGGATACCAGGTAACCGCGCCTGGATCACTTTTTCCGTCAAATGGTCCAGTTTGAGCAACACCGCCTGCTTGCCAGCACCAACCCCACGGCCTTGCTTGATTTCGGTGGCGATGGCGCGCGAGACCACGTCACGGCTGGCCAGATCCTTGGCATGCGGGGCATAACGCTCCATGAAGCGCTCGCCTTCGCTATTGATTAGATAGCCGCCTTCGCCGCGCACACCCTCGGTAATCAACACGCCGACGCCCGCCACCCCGGTTGGGTGAAACTGCCAGAATTCCATATCCTGCAGCGGGATGTCAGCGCGTGCCGCCATACCCAGGCCATCGCCGGTATTGATGAAGGCGTTGGTGCTGGCATGGAAGATGCGCCCGGCGCCGCCGGTGGCGAACAGCGTGGCTTTGGCGTGCAATGCGACCACCTTACCGGTCTCGATTTCCAGCGCAGTCACGCCCAGTACGTCGCCCTCTTCATCGCGCATCAGATCCAGCGCAAACCATTCGATCAGGAACTGCGTTTTGACATGCACATTACGCTGGTAGAGCGTATGCAGCATGGCGTGGCCGGTGCGATCAGCCACCGCACAGGTGCGTGACACCGGCTGTAAGCCGTATTGTTGCGTCATGCCGCCGAACGGACGCTGGAAGATTTTGCCATTATCCAAACGGTCAAACGGCATACCGAAATGCTCCAGCTCGTAAATCGCTTCGGCCGCGTTTTTGCACATGAATTCGATGGCGTCCTGGTCGCCCAGATAGTCCGAACCCTTGATGGTGTCGTACATATGCCAGTGCCAGTTGTCTTCGCCCAGATTGCCCAGCGCGGCGGCAATGCCACCCTGCGCTGCCACCGTATGCGAACGCGTGGGAAATACCTTGGACAGCACCGCAACATTCAACCCGCCGGCAGAAAGCTGCAAGGCTGCGCGTAATCCGGCGCCGCCTCCGCCAACGACTATCGCATCATATTGTTGTACTTCAATAGTCACTCAGATACTCCACAAAATTGTTATTGCCCCACCGGCATAGCCAATGACGGCAAGCGTGACCAAGGCCTGCAAAACAGCTCGCTGTTTTTTGTCATGCACATAATCCATGAGGATTTCCTTTATCCCCAACCAGGCGTGATATATCAGCGCAAAGAGAAAAAACAGCGTCAGCAGCCTGAATGGCAGCGGTGTAAACCATGCCTTCCAGCCGATCGCGCCAAGCGGCGCATCCATCACCCAACGTAGCGCCACCACTAATGTGTAAAGCAGCATGGTGGCTGCAGTAATGCGCTGCCACAGCCAGTCTCCCAGCCCGTGAGTATGTGGCTTCACCACAACCATACAGCCGCCAGCAAGGTCAGCAGGCCGCTGATGACCAGCACACAAGCACTGCTGGCCCGAGCAAATGGGAGTTTTAGTCCCCAACGTGCATCCAGCGCTAAATGGCGCAGGCCGGCACAGGCATGATGCAGATAAGCCCAAATCAAAATCAAAATCAGCAACTTTGCTACTGGGTGATGCAACAGTTGCAGCGTTGCTACGTAACCTTCGGGCGAGCCAAGGCTCTGTTGCCACAGCCAAAGCAGTAATGGCAGAACCAGAAAAAGCAGCGCCCCGCTGATACGATGCATGATCGACACCAATGCCGGCAACGGCAGCCTGATGGTCAACAGGTTAAGATTTTTCGGACGACGCTGAGCCATCAGATTAGCTTTCACTCAGCTTTCATTCAGTTTCACTCACCCAGGCTTCGGCCACACACGGCGGAATACGCTCAATCAAGCGCGGATCGAAAAGTTTAGGGATGATGTAGTGTTTGCCGAAGCTGAGTTCGCTCAGGTTATAGGCTTTCAGTACGGCG
>JADGRN010000013.1 GCA_017880825.1 Methylophilaceae bacterium
CCACCATCGACAAAAACAGCGCCAATAATGGCTTCCAGTGCATCAGCCAATACTGACGGACGGCGCCAACCAGCACTTTTCATTTCACCCTCACCGAGACGCAACGAATCGCCAAGGTTTAAGCCGCGCGCAATTTCACTCAGGGTTGGCTCTTTGACAAGATACGCACGAAGACGGCTAAGATCGCCTTCCGGCAATTTTGGATAGCGCTGATAGAGTTGATTGGCCATCACACAATTTAGTACCCCGTCGCCGAGAAACTCCAGCCGCTCATTATTAATACCACTATAGCTGCGATGCGTGAGCGCCTGAGTCAGCAGGGATTCCTGCTTGAAGTCATAGTTAATTAGCCGAACCAGCCCACTCTGCGACATTAAGATTATTGAGCGTCTACACCAGCAGCTTGCTTGGAAATCCTGGCAGACTCTGTTGAAGCACTGAAGTCGATTAAAGCACTGACATTGGCTATCAACGGTATAGTCGCTTGATATTCAATACTGACTACGGGCTTGCCAGCATCATCTTTACTTACCTCCAGATCTTTACCAGCGACAACCTTGATATCATCAATCGTGGCGCTACGATCAAACTCATCGACAATATCTTTTTTGCTCATGGAGGCAAAAGATGGCTCTTTGGAAAGTTTGATAATCGCATTTTTCACACTGAAATATTCAAGGTAAGCTGGCATTAGCTTCATGCCCATCACGGCTACAAACCCCAGCGTAACAATCACAAAAACCAGACCTATAAAAGTAATCCCGCGTTGCTTATGCATTCCGCTCTCCTAGTTAATCATGTTGCCAATTCTGCCGAAATTATCGAAATTCCACCAGATGAAAAATGCACGGCCTACAATATTATTCTCCGGAACAAAGCCCCAGTAACGACTATCTTTACTATTATCGCGATTATCACCCATGGCAAAGTAATGTCCAGGCGGCACTTCTTCATCAGCTTCTTTGGAAAAGGCGTTATCTTCAATCAATATGTCATGCTTTTTATCACCGAGTTGTTCTTTATAACGCTTGGCGTAGACCATGTTCAGCCCAGCACCAACATACTGATAATTTTCAGTAAAGCTCACATCCTGCTTTTGGCCATTGATGTATAACTGCTTGTCACGATACGTAATCTTATCACCGGGTAAACCCACCACACGCTTGATGTAATCGATGGACGGATCGGGCGGGTAGTGGAAAACAAACACATCACCACGCTTGGGATGGCTAATATCCAGGAATGTATTGTTCAGAATGGGTACGCGCAAGCCATAAGTAAATTTATTAACCAGAATAAAATCCCCTGCCAGCAAGGTCGGCATCATGGAACCCGACGGGATTTTGAACGGTTCGACAATAAAAGAACGAATCAAGAACACCACCAGAATCACCGGAAAAAAGCTCTTGGAGTATTCCACGAGGGCTGGTTCAGCCGCACCCGCGGCACGTTTCTTTGCCCATAGCAAACTGTCCAGCAACCAAATCAACCCGGTAATCGCCAGTATCACCAACATGAACATTGCAAACATCATTTGTCTTCTACCCTCAAAATCGCCAGGAATGCTTCCTGCGGAATTTCTACATTACCCACCTGTTTCATGCGCTTTTTACCTTCTTTCTGCTTTTCCAGCAGCTTCTTCTTGCGCGTGATATCGCCACCGTAGCATTTTGCCAGCACATTCTTACGCATAGCTTTCACCGTTTCGCGCGAAATAATATTGGCGCCAATGGCTGCCTGGATCGCCACATCAAACATCTGGCGTGGAATCAGTTCACGCATCTTGGAACAGAGTTGGCGCCCACGGTACAGGCTGTTAGCGCGATGCACAATCAGTGACAATGCATCGACACGCTCACCGTTGACCATGATATCCAACTTGACCAGATCGGCGGCACGAAATTCGAGAAACTCGTAATCCATGGAGGCATAGCCGCGTGACACCGACTTCAGCTTGTCGAAGAAGTCCAGCACCACTTCGTTGAGCGGCATTTCATAGGTCAGCATGACCTGCCGCCCCATGTACTGCATATTGCGCTGTATGCCGCGCTTGCCGTTACACAGGGTCATCACCGGCCCCACGTAATCCTGGGGCATAAGCAGGCTGGTAGTAATCACCGGCTCACGTATTTCTTCAATGCGCGAAAGCTCGGGCAGGCGTGATGGATTTTCAATCTGTACCACTTCGCCATTTTTCAGCAGCAGCTCATACACCACCGTAGGCGCGGTGGTGATCAAATCCATGTCATATTCGCGCTCCAGGCGTTCCTGCACTATCTCCATGTGCAGCAGACCCAAAAAGCCGCAACGAAAACCAAAACCCAGCGCCGTGGAATTTTCCGGCTCATACTGCAAAGAAGCATCATTGAGTTGCAGCTTTTCCAAAGCGTCTCTTAGCGCTTCAAACTGATTCGACTCGACCGGATACAATCCGGCAAACACCTGCGGTTTTACTTCTTTAAACCCCGGCAGCGCCTCGCCGGCGGGCTTATCGGCCAGCGTCACCGTATCACCCACTTTGGCGCTGGTCAGTTCTTTAATGCCGGCGATAATAAAGCCCACTTCACCTGCCGACAGCGATTCTTTTTGCAAGGATTTGGGCGTGAACACACCCACCTGCTCGCATAAATGCACAGCTTTGGTCGCCATCAGGCGGATTTTGTCTTTGGGCTTCAGGCTGCCATCGACCACACGTACCAGCATCACCACGCCGACATAATTATCGAACCAGGAATCAATGATCAAGGCTTTAAGCGGCTTGCTGCGGTCGCCCCTGGGTGCCGGGACGCGGCTGATGACGGCTTCCAGCACATCCTGCACCCCCTCGCCGGTCTTGGCTGAGCAGCGTATTGCATCACTCGCATCGATGCCAATGACGTCTTCGATTTCCTGAATCACGCGCTCCGGATCGGCGGAAGGCAAGTCAATTTTATTCAGTACCGCGGTGACTTCCACCCCCTGGTCGATGGCGGTATAGCAATTCGCCACACTCTGCGCTTCCACGCCCTGCGAAGCATCCACTACCAGCAGTGCACCCTCGCAGGCGGCCAGCGAGCGGCTCACTTCATAGGAGAAGTCCACGTGTCCCGGCGTATCGATCAGATTGAGGTTGTATATCTGGCCATCACGCGCCTTGTAACTGAGCGCTGCAGTTTGCGCCTTGATGGTAATACCGCGCTCGCGCTCCAGATCCATGGAATCCAGCACTTGAGATTCCATTTCACGGTCTGACAACCCTCCACAAAGCTGGATGATACGGTCCGCCAGCGTTGATTTGCCGTGGTCAATGTGCGCGATGATGGAGAAGTTGCGAATATTTTTCATGGAGATTTAATGAAAAAGGCGCCGCAGCGCCCTTTTCTGTAACAGCTTGTTGAAGCGCGGATTCTACAGCAAAGCAATAGAATACGCACCTGTACGCATTATTTTCCGCTTACCTTCACCGGCACATAAATTGTGCTTTCACCACGCTGCACCAGCAAAGCCAGCGTCTTGCCGCTAGGCGTGGCCGTGATCAGCTTGTTGAATTGCTCCAGGCTTTGCACATCAGTGTTGTTCACACCAAGAATAACATCGCCACGACGTATACCAGCCTGTGCAGCGGCGCCTTGCGCATCAATCACCAGCAAACCGCTTTTGCCATTAAGCTTTTTCTTCTGCTGTGGTGTCAGTTCTTTCAGCAGAAGCCCGATACGATTTGGTTCGGCGCGTGCCGGACCATTTGCTGCACTGGCAGTTTCGTCCTTATCGGTCGGCATCAAGCCTACTGCCAGATTCAGTGTGCGGGTTGCGCCCTTACGCAGCACCTCGACTGGCACCTCCTTGCCTGGCTTGGTTGCGCCAACAACATGCGGCAAGTCAGAAGAAGTCAGAATAGCCTTGCCATCAAATTTGGTGATGACATCGCCTGCCTCCAATCCACCCTTCTCTGCCGGGCTGCCCTTCTCTACACCGGCCACCAGCGCGCCATTGGTGTTTTTCATACCAAATGATTCGGCTAGTTCTTTGGTGATTTCCTGAATGCCTATACCAAGCCAGCCGCGCGTCACTTTGCCACTCGCCTTCAGTTGATTGGAAACATCAATAGCCACATCGATTGGAATGGCGAATGACAAACCAACGGAGCCGCCGCTGCGGCTGAAGATTTGCGAATTGATACCGACGACTTCACCCTTGAGATTAAACAGCGGGCCGCCAGAATTACCAGGGTTAATCGCAGCATCGGTCTGAATAAAGGGCACAAAATTTTCCTGCGGCAAGGCACGCCCCTTGGCACTGACGATGCCCGCTGTCATAGTGTTTTCCAATCCGAAAGGCGAGCCAATCGCTGCTACCCATTCACCCACTTTGAGCACATTCGGATCTCCCACTGTGACCTTGGGCAAGCCTGTTGCATCAATTTTGACCAAGGCCACATCAGTACGGCGATCTATGCCGATAACCTTGGCCTTGAATTCGCGCTTGTCGAATAGCTTGACGATGATTTCATCCGCATTGTTCACCATATGGGCATTAGTCAATATGTAACCATCGCTGCTGATGACAAAACCTGAGCCTAATGCCTGGGTCTTATAGTCCTGTTGCGGTGCGCCTGGGCCATCTGGCATTCCAGGAACACCGGGAATGCCAAATCGACGGAAAAGCTCACCCAGCGCTTCATCATCCGGCCCGCCCGAAAAAGGCGAGATACCGCTCTGATTTCCTCCGTGCACTGTCTGAGTAGTACTGATATTCACCACTGTCGGCCCTTGCTTTTCGGCAAGCTCGGTAAAATCAGGCAGATCTTTAGCAAAAACGTTTCCTGCGAAAACAAAATACATGGCACTTACTGCGATCAGCTTCTTGATCATTTATTCACCTCGGTCACACTTCAAATTAATAACACCCGCATTACCGGCACGCAAAATCACTGGCCGGTAACGGGCATCCAGACTACGCCCTGTAGCATTGCCCTTGAGCCACAACAGCCCAAACGCCAATCCAATCATGGCTCCGATAAAAACATATCCATCCGCATTTGCTTTTGCCGGAGCAAAAAATCCTGCAGCAATGGCTGCACCCACCAACACACTAAGCAGCGGCACACCGTAAACCCTCAGGGAACTGGCCAACAAAGCCTGCTGTTCAATACCAACCACCACATAATCGCCTATCTGCACGCTGATCTGGTTCACTGCCTTGAACACATTATTACGATGTCCAAACAGCCTGCCAAATAAGGAAATGCCGCAGCCCCGCGTCTGCCCACAGAGGCCGCAAGGCGTATGCCTGACAATCTCGAGTAGCGCGGTATCATCCTCAATACCGACGACAATGGCGTTTTCTTCTATCATGTTTTTATTTAATTCTTGTGAATTTATTTCTTGAAACTGACAGCGTTGGCAATCAGTGAAATTGTCGCCTCCGGTACTTCCCCGACGACGACTATCTGATAGCCATCCACTACATTAGAGTAAAAATTAGTCGGCCCCTGAGATGAACGGCCAGTCTTGCCGTGAGCGTCTTTGCTCAGTTGCTCAATGAACAACGAGACCGATGCCAAGCCATCACAGAACATCAGCTGGTTCACTGGCATGCTCTTGCCAGGCACCATGCGCTTGACTTGGTCCACCTTATGAAAACCAGGAGGCAACTGTGCCAGTATCCATTCGTCACTGATGGCAGTAGTGGCCAGCCTGGCCTGCTGTTCTTCCATCACATAGGGTTTGTCATGTTCAACAGTTGGTTGAAACCAGTCCATCGCCTGGGTATTCATCAAGGTGAGCTGATTAAAACTGATCTGATCCAGTGTGTCGTTGCGTTCATTGGTAGTCATGGCTTTTAACAGCAGGCCATTTTCCCTGTCAGTCCAAAATTTGTAGCCGTAACGATAACGATCACGCGGATCCAGAAAAACCACCTGACCTTCACGCCCACCGACGCGCTCGATGCCGCCTAAACGCACTTGATAACTGGTTTTGATTGCGTCCAGATTGGTTGGTAGAAGTGCCGGAAATAAATTTTGGCCGTGGCGCTTTTCAATCACCACTTTTTCGTGCCTTGGACTGTAAATCACCACATCATTGCCCTGACTTAAAACCTCGCGTGGCGAACCATCAAGCATCACGATACGGGCGTATTCACCCTGACCATAATTCATGTGGGTGATTTGTACAGACTTGGTGTTAGGCCCTGATTGATAAACGAATATTCCTTTGTAGCTGAGCTCGTGCGCTGCACGGGCTGCTTTTTCCAACAAGGTCCAAGATTCGTCAGATTTATCCTGACCGGCCACGGCAACTGACAACGGAGCTGCCAGCAGACAACCCAGCAGGAAACGCCTCATTTACTGACCATTCTCCGTATAGGTTGCGGGTTGGATGTAGTATGCGGAACTACTGGGCGAGAGCGCTTGATGCGCCAGTAAATATTCTGAAGGAACGTTCTGTGCAATTTGCTGAGTGGCAACATCAGCACCACTGTGCGATTGTTGTTGCAGCACCATCCAGCCCACAAACATGACAGCAGCCACTGAAGCGGCAGCCGACCACAGCACTGGTCGTTGCGCTAATTTGCGCTTGCTGCGCGGGGCGACTACGGTGGGCTCGGCTTCCAGCTTTTGCATCAGGCGCTGGCTGAAGTCCGGCTTGAACATGCCGGTCCCACGCATGGCATCACCAATCAGGTGATAGTTTGACCAACAGTGAACAAGCTCTCCATCACTCTTGATAGCAGTGAGCAGATGCGCAGAATCATCCAAATCAAGCTCGTCGTCCATCAGAGCAGAAATTTGATCTTTCATGACCATCTCCTATACTTACCATCGTTTATCCTGAGGGGTGTCCAGCAGCGGACGTAAATTCTGTGCAATGGTTTCACGCGCTCTGAATATGCGTGAACGCACAGTACCAATCGGGCAATTCATCAGGGTCGCAATTTCCTCATAGCTCAAACCCTCGATTTCGCGCAGGGTAATCGCCGTGCGTAGCTCCTCAGGCAAAGAAGCCACGGTGTCATTGACAGTTTTGGCAATTTCTTTACCCAAGAGTTCAGTTTCCGGCGTATCCATGGTGCGCAATTCATTACCGTCCTCGAAATTTTCTGCATCTTCGATCTCGATTTCGTTGATGACTTGCGGCCTGCGGCCCATTGCTACCAGATAATTCTTGGCTGTATTAATCCCGATGCGATATAGCCAAGTGTAAAACGCACTCTCGCCACGGAAATTGGGCAGCGCACGATAAGCCTTGATAAAAGCCTCCTGCACTACGTCTTCAACTTCCGCCTGATCGCGTATCATGCGCGATAGCAAACGGCCCAGTTTGCGCTGGTACTTTTCCACCAGCATGCCAAAGGCACGCTTGTCACCGCGCTGCGCACGCTCGACTAATTCCTGATCTATCTCACGGTTGCCCACCATGGATGATATGCTCACACTTTGTGTTTTTTTAACTGTCGGAGTATACCCCTGCATCGTTGTATCAACGAAGCTCAGACGCAAAAATTCTGCAAAATCTTTAGTCTTGATCATTGCACTCTCCCAGATCTATCTTGAACTAGCCTGCATTTAAAGACAGCGCTAAACTCAGCTAAGTTCACCCACTAAATTTATTAGTAATTTTTATCCAGGCTAACGCATATGCAGCAATACGACCTTCTTATCATCGGCAGCGGTTTGGCCGGGCTCACCTTAGCCCTGCAGGTAGCACCATATAAAAAAGTTTGCCTGGTCAGCAAGCGCGGCATCAACGACAGTTCCAGCAATTGGGCACAAGGCGGTATAGCAGCAGTGCTTACCGATGATGATTCAATAGAAGAGCATATCCAGGACACGCTGATCGCCGGGGCCGGGCTTTGTGATGCTGCGGTGACGCGGCTTGTCGCCGAGCGAGGACGCGCCACTGTGCAATGGCTGATTGAACAAGGCGTACCATTTACCCGTGAGGATGACGACAGCGGCTATCATCTGACGCAGGAAGGTGGCCACAGCCATCGCCGTATCATTCATGCAGCAGACGCTACCGGCCATGCGGTACAAAAGACGCTGGCCGAGAAAGTACACAATCACCCCAATATCAAATTGCTCGAAAACCATATTGCGGTGGACCTGATCACCGCACGCAAGGTGGGTATAGAAGGCGGCAAGTGCTTGGGGGCTTATGTGCTGGATAATGCCAATGGCCATGTCATCACCATCGGTGCACAGCATACCGCGCTTGCCACCGGCGGCATCGGTAAAGTGTATCTTTACACCACCAACCCCGATGTCAGCACGGGTGATGGCGTGGCGATGGCGTGGCGCGCGGGTTGTCGGGTAGCCAATATGGAATTCATCCAATTCCACCCGACTTGTCTGTACCATCCGCAGGCCAAATCCTTCCTCATCAGCGAGGCCCTGCGCGGTGAAGGTGGTTTGCTCAAGCTGCCGGATGGCACGCGCTTCATGCCCGCGCATGACCAACGCGGCGAACTGGCACCGCGCGACGTAGTCGCCCGCGCCATCGACTTCGAAATGAAGAAACGCGGTATTGACTGTGTTTATCTGGATATTTCACATAAGCCCGCTGATTTTATTCTGTCGCATTTCCCTACTATCTACCGCCGCTGCTTTGAGCTTGGCATCGACATCACACGCCAGCCCATCCCCGTGGTGCCGGCAGCCCACTATAGTTGTGGCGGAGTGATGACCGACCATATCGGTCGCACTGATTTGCCCGGACTGTATGCTATCGGTGAAACCGCTTGTACCGGCCTGCATGGTGCCAATCGGCTGGCCAGCAACTCCTTGCTGGAGTGTCTGGTATTCGGGCAGGCGGCCGCGCAGGATATTCTGTCGCAAGCAGCAAAACCTGGCGTCAAGCTGCCGGACTGGGATGAAAGCCGCGTCACCGACGCCGATGAGGAAATCGTCATCACCCATAACTGGAATGAATTGCGCCGCTTTATGTGGAACTACGTCGGCATAGTGCGCACCACCAAGCGTTTGGCGCGCGCCATGAATCGCATTAATCTGCTGCGCGACGAAGTGCACGAGTTTTATAGCAACTTTCGCGTCAGCAACAACCTGATTGAGTTGCGCAATTTGTTGCAAGTGGCTGAACTCATCGTCAAAAGCGCAATGGAGCGCCATGAGAGCCGTGGATTGCATTACTGCAAGGATTATCCGGAAATGCTGGAGGAGGCGGTGCCAACGGTGCTGGAACCGTCCAACTACTACAGTCTGCTGGACCGTCACCATGGACAGCACCCATGATGAGAAGCCGCCAAATACCGGCGGCATTGAACTCAGAACTTGAATTGTCTAAAATCCATGATGGCTATTTATATGTATGCTAAGCAACATACACTTGCAATCAAATTGCGGCATAATCGGTATGACCTGCTGCTCGCCAAATCCTGTTTCTCTCAATTATGTAGAAGACCATGTCACAAAATATCTCATCCACCACTGGAAATGACGCTGCCCTGCAACTGGAAATTGCAGAATTGATGGTGCAAGCCCTGAATCTCGAGGTTTCCGCCACAGAAATACAGTCTGATACACCGCTCTACGGCAGTGGGCTCGGCCTTGATTCCATCGACATATTGGAGATCGCATTGGTGGTCTCCAAACGTTATGGCTTGCAATTACGTGCGGACAGCGAAAATAATCACCATATTTTCAGTTCATTGCGCAACCTGACCGAGTACGTTGCCAAGCAGAGAACCCGTTAATGCCTGAAATAACCCGCATACTCCGCCTGATCGGCATTGCGCTGCTGTTTATTACTTATTTGATGTTTGTGCATTACGCCAACTTATCGGCGCAAGGCGGGATGCTTGCTGCGCTGTTGGCTGTGGCGCCCATATTTGGACTTGCTCTGGCGCTGGCATGGATTTCCAGAACGCGGCTGACGGGATGCACCTTGCTGGCTGTCTGCTGCATTGCAAGCTGGGCGCTGTGGCCACTTATCAGACAGCATTCCGGTTTTATATTCTGGGTGCAGGATGTCAGCCTGCAATTGATTCTGTTGATGACTTTTGCACGCACCCTGCTGGCAGGACGCAAACCACTATGCGTTTATTTTGCAGAGATGGTGCATGGTTCACTGCCAGCGCGACAAGAGCAATATGCACGTTGGGTCACCGTGGCTTGGGTAATATTTTTCGGCATGATGGCAATAGCTACTACCCTGCTTTTCTTCATGGCGCCGTTGGCAGTTTGGTCCTTTTTCGCCAATTTTCTGGTTCTGCCGCTCACTGCATTAATGTTTATCGCCGAATATCTGGTGCGGCGGCGCGTCCTGCCAGATATACCGCCCGGGCACATCCTCGATGCCGTAAGGGCATACCGCAATTCCTCCGCACGTGCACACTGAGGCGTTTGCAAGATCGTCGCTGATCATGCCGACATTCCCACTCGTCACCCACCAATCGCCGGATCAAGTGGTCGCCTGGCAGCAGGGTGTCGCGATTTCGCTCAACAAGTTTTTAGGCGACGTTGCGCACCTCGCTGCTGTGCTACCTGCAGGCGGCCATATGCTCAATCTGTGCAGCGACCGCTACCATTTCAGTGTAGGGCTGGCGTCAGCGATCGTCAGCGGCAAAATAAGTCTGCTGCCGCCAACGATTACGCCGGAAACGCTGCGTCAACTGCAGGCTTTTTCCGCCGATGTGTTTTGTCTGCATGACAGTGATCATGGTGCAGCCGAACTGCATCAGCTGCGCTATCCGGTGATGCCGCAGAGTTATCCTGCGACGCTGGAGATACCGCAGATTGACAGCCAGCAGCCAGCCGCCATTTTATTTACTTCAGGCTCCAGCGGTACGCCGCTTCCTCACCCAAAATCCTGGGGCAGTCTGGTACGCAATGTGCGTGCCCAAGCTGAACGCCTGGGGCTGCTGGGCGGCGCAGCCAGAACCATTGTAGGCACCGTTCCGCCGCAGCACATGTATGGCTTGGAATCGACGGTATTGCTAGCACTACAAAGCGGCCATGCGCTGAGCAGTGCACACCCGTTTTACCCTGCAGATATTTGCAGCGCCATTGAGGCCGCACCCATGCCGCGCGTTTTGGTGTCCACACCGGTACACTTGAAATCGCTGCTGGAAGCGGAACTGGACATGCCCGCAGTAGAAATGATTTTATCTGCCACTGCGCCGCTGTCAGCGCAACTGGCAAAGGCTGTCGAGATGCGCTTTAATGCGCCGTTGTTGGAAATTTACGGCAGCACAGAAACTGGCCAGATTGCCACGCGGCGCCCCACGCAAACCCCTGAATGGCAGCTTTTCCCTGGCTTACGGCTGACCCGACAAGGCGAGCGTATGTGGGCCTCGGGAGGGCATGTGGAGATAGCTGCCGCGCTCAACGATGTCATCGAAACCACCACAGACAATCGCTTCCTGCTGCATGGACGCATGGCGGATCTGGTCAATATTGCCGGCAAACGCAGTTCGCTGAGCAGTCTGAATCATCAGCTGAATGCAATTCCAGGCGTACTGGATGGCGCGTTTTACATGCCGGAAGAAACCTCGCATGACCATGTCACACGGCTCAGTGCCTGTGTGGTCGCCCCAGTTCTAAGCAGGCAGGCACTGATTGCGGCATTGCGTAAACGCATAGACCCGGTGTTTCTGCCGCGGCCACTGCTGTTTGTAACAGCGTTACCGCGCAACAGCACCGGCAAACTGCCACGTGAGGCGCTCAGAATGCTGATCGAAAACAGCAGACTTGAAACCTCGGCCAGCGATCATCCAGCATGATCACCCACACCCATCTAACCATTGCCGCCGACCACCCGGCCTTTGCCGGACATTTCCCCGGCACACCCATCGTGCCGGGGGTGATCCTGCTGGACGAAACACTGCATGCCATCGGGCTGGCTATGCAAGCCTGCCAGATCAGTTCGGTCAAATTTTTAAGCCCGCTGGGACCGGGCGAATCCGTGGTGATTCAGCACGAGTCACTCGCCAATGGAAGCATCCGCTTTGATATCATGGCAGGCACACGCCGCATTGCCACCGGCAGCATAGTCCCGGACACAGCAACATGATGTCCCAGCCTGCATCAAGCGAGGCCAAAGCCACCAGCTGGAAGGACGCGCCGGAGCGCAGCAATATGCCGATGCTGCGCATCATGAGTTGGATATCACTGCGCCTGGGACGGCCAGCCGGGCGTGTGGTTTTGCACCTGATCGCGCTTTATTTTCTGTTATTTGCACCGGCCAGTCACCGGGCTTCGCGCAGCTACCTGAATCGGGCGCTGGGGCGTCCGGCCAAATGGATGGATTCATATCGACATTTTTTTTGTTTTGCCGCCACCATCCATGATCGGATTTATCTGATTAACAAGCGTTTCGATTTATTCGACATCGAGATATGCGGTGAGGAAACCATCCGCACCTTGCTCGCTGCAGATCAGGGACTTTTTCTGATGGGGGCGCACATGGGTAGTTTCGAGGTTATCCGCGCCATTGGCCGCAAGGTCCCAAACTTGCGCGTGGCGATGGCGATGCATGAGGACAACGCGCAAAAAATCAATGCCATGCTTGCCGCCATCAATCCGCAGGCCGGGCAGGACATTATCGGCCTGGGGCATATTGATTCGATGCTGCAAGTACGCGAACGGCTCGATGATGGCACGGTGGTGGGCATGCTGGCTGACCGCACCCTGGGCGAGGACAAGATGACGCAAATTAATCTGCTCGGCGCAGCGGCGGACTTTCCCAACGGGCCGTTTCGCATGGCCGCGCTGCTGCACCGCCCGGTGTTGTTCATGGCCGGCCTGTATCTGGGTGGCAACCGCTACCAGATTCATTTTGAGGCGCTGGCTGATTTTTCCCAAATCCCCACTGGTCAGCGCGCTGCTGCCGTTCAGACCGCCATCACGCGTTATGCCGCCTTGCTCGACCAGCATTGCCGTGCAACACCTTATAACTGGTTCAATTTTTTCGATTTCTGGCAGTCAGCGCCCGGTCAGAAACCATGACAAAACCTTGCTTTGTTCACGTGCCAAACTCTTTCCGCAGCCAGCTGCTCGGTCTGATGCTGGTCACGCTGCTGTCATCAGTCAGCCACGCTGCAGACTGGGATATAGACCAGCTCATGCAGAGCCTGGCGCAAACCCGTTCCGGACATGCCAGCTTTGTTGAGAAAAAATCCATCGCCATGCTGGATAAACCGATTGAATCATCGGGAGAACTGTTTTACAGCGCGCCTGACCGGCTGGAAAAACGCACGCTAAAACCCAAACCCGAGACCATGCTGCTGGATCGCGGCATACTGACCATCGAACGCGACCGACAAAAGCACCGTCTGCAATTGCAGGATTACCCTGAACTGGCAGTCTTCATCGATAGTATCCGTGGCACTCTGGCGGGCGACCGCAAGTCACTGGAACGCACCTACCAGCTGAGTTTGCAAGGCGACATGCAAAACTGGATGCTGCTGCTGGTACCCATCGATAACAAAATAAAAAAAGTGGTACAACGCATCCATATTTCCGGCGTGAATGACGATGTGCGCAGCATCGAAGTCATCCAGACTGACGGCGATAGCTCGCTGATGACCATCGAAAAATCCGCCACACCATGAAATCACCCGCCCCAAAACGCGGGCTGACAGCGATTGTCATCTGGCTGGCGTTGCTGTTCGCTTGCGCCGTTATCATCAGCCGCAGCCAATTTACCACTGATTTATCCGCTTTTTTACCGCGCACACCCACAGCAGAACAGCAACTGCTGATGGATCAACTGCGCGACGGCCTGGTATCGCGGCTGATACTGATAGGCATAGAAGGTGCGGACGCACCCACCCGCGCCAGGCTGTCCCGGGAGATCGCGCAGCGCCTGCGCAACAATCCCGCATTTGTCATAGTCAATAACGGTGAGCCGATCAACACTGAGCGCGATCGCGCTTTTCTGTTCAACAACCGTTACCTGCTGAGCCCGGCCGTCACACCCGAGCGCTTTAGTGTAGACGGTCTGCATGCGGCGCTGAGTGACAGTATAGACCTGCTCGCCTCGTCGTCTGGACTGCTGGTCAAGTCGTTGCTGCCGCATGATCCCACTGGCGAGATGGTGCAATTACTCGATCAAATAAATAACGGCAACCACCCACAGCTGATTGATGGCGCATGGGCATCACACGATGGTGCAAGCGCTCTCATGCTGGCACAGACCCTTGCCTCGGGCGCCGATATTGATGCCCAGCAACAAGCCATGGCCGCCATCCGCCTGGCCTTTAACCAAGCGCCCAGCACCACTCCTGCAGCCAAGCTGGCGATGACTGGGCCCGGCGTGTTTTCGGCTTTATCACGCGACTCCATCAAAAGCCAGGTCACCCGTCTTTCCATTATCAGCAGCGCGCTCATCGCCGCACTTTTACTGCTGGTTTATCGTTCATTCACCGCGCTGGCGCTGGGTTTGTTGCCGGTGATCAGCGCTGCGTTGGCCGGCATCGCAGCGGTCAGCCTGGGATTCGGCGTGGTACATGGCATTACCCTGGGCTTTGGCACAGCACTGATAGGCGAAGCGGTGGATTATTCGATCTATCTATTCGTACAATCGGAACATGGCACAAACGACAGACAAGGCTGGATAGCCCGCTTCTGGCCCACCATTCGCCTCGGCGTGCTGACCTCGGTGTTCGGCTTTGCTGCACTGCTGTTGTCGGGTTTTCCCGGTCTGGCGCAACTCGGCCTGTATTCGATTGCCGGACTGATGGCCGCGGCCGCAGTGACACGCTTCGTGTTACCTGGGCTGTTACCGACAGGTTTCAGCATCCATGACGTGTCTGCCATCGGGCTGCGTCTGTCCCGCCTTGCACAACGTGCCGCCGCACTGCGCTGGGGCGTAGCCGCGCTACTATTGATAGCATGCGTCATACTGTATAGCCACCGCACTACGCTGTGGAATCATGAACTAGCCTCCCTGAGTCCGGTATCGGCCAGCGATCTGGCTCTGGATGCGCGCCTAAGGGCCGACATGGGTGCGCCCGATGTGCGTTACCTGGTGGTGGTATCCGCTGCCAGCCGGGAATCGGCGCTGGGCGCTGCCGAGCGTGTTTCCATGGCACTGCGGCCACTGGTCGAGCAAGGCGTGCTGGCCGGGTTTGAAAGCCCCAGCCATTATCTGCCCAGTGCGGCAACGCAGCAGGCACGACAGGCCAGTCTGCCTGCCCCTGCTGTATTGCAGGCGCGACTGCAACAAGCCATCAAGGATTTGCCGGTGCGTCCGCAACTTTTCACACCATTTTTGAACGACGTCGCAGCGGCACGCAGCCAGCCCTTGCTGCAACCCGCCGATCTTCAGCACACCTCGATGGCGATGGCTGTGGATGCCCTGCTCATCCAGCAGGATCAGCATTGGAGTGCTTTGCTACCACTTGCTGCGCCTGACGGCAACAACATCGATGCAACTCGCATGCGTGCCGCCTTGAAAACGACAGGGTTAGCCAGCGCTCTATTTGTAGACTTAAAAGTCGTGTCCAATAATCTTTACTCCGGATACTTGAACGAAGCCATCCTGCTGTCGCTGGGAGGCTTGGTCGCGATTGTGGGATTGCTGCTGGTAGCACTGCGTTCACCGCTTCGGCTGTTAAGGATAATCGCGCCCTTGGCCGCCGCTGTGCTGACTGTGACTGCGGGATTGGCGGTATTTGGACAGCAACTGATCATCCTGCATCTGGTGGGCTTGTTACTGGTAGTGGCGGTCGGCTCCAATTATGCCCTGTTTTTCGACCGGCGTGATTCGAATAGTGCGATGCTGCCCCGTACTTACGCCTCTTTGTTGTTTGCCAACATGACCACCGTCGCCGGATTCGGTCTGCTGGCGTTTTCCAGCGTGCCGGTATTGCAGGCACTGGGAGCGACTGTGGCGCCGGGCGTCATTCTCGCACTGATTTTTTCAGCCATATTTGCCAGGCAGCCCGATGCGCCAGCTCACTGACCTTGCCCAGCCAGGCCAGCATGCCCCCACGCTGGTCATTTTTCTGCCCGGCGCCTACGGTCAGCCGGCAGATTTTGTGCACGCCGGATTTGTCAGCGCGGTGCGTGTGCGCCAATTACAGATGGATATTGTGATGGTCGATCTGCCATTCGACCAAGTCGCGGATGACAGCATCCTGGCGGAAATCCACAGCAGCCTGGTACAACCGGCACTGACGGCCGGTTACCGGCAGATCTGGCTGGCCGGTATCTCCATCGGCGGTTATGTAGCGATGGCATATGCCGATCACTATCCCAATCAGCTCAGCGGGATATTTTTAATGGCGCCCTATCCCGGCAACCGCATGACCACCGGTGAAATCAGTTCGGCTGGCGGCATCCATGCCTGGATGCCGTCACCCATAGCCGCAGAAGATACCGAGCGCCGCAACTGGTACTGGCTGAAAACGCACACTCATACGGATATTCAGGTCCATCTGGCATATGGCGAAGACGACCGTTTTGCAGACGACCATGCCATGATGGCAGAGGCCTTACCTCAGGCTCATGTGGGGCGCATACCGGGCAACCATGTGTGGCCAGTGTGGCAACAGTTATGGCACAATTTCCTTGACCGTCGATTTGGTACTCATGCCAATGAATGATATTAATCCCGTGCGCTGGCGACCTACTTTTTTGATCCGCGCATCCACAGTTATCCATCTGCTGGTCTTGATTGCTGTCATCGCCGAACCGGCACTATGGCCATGGGCGCTGGGCACTGTGGCCGCCACACTCGTGTCGCCAAACACGGATTTGTTGCCGTCGTAATTGCGATACAGCTTCATGGCCTTGTAAGTGGGCGTACTCGGGTCAGGCGTCGTCCAGCGCGTGGCCAGATCCAACCCCT
>JADGRN010000088.1 GCA_017880825.1 Methylophilaceae bacterium
CCATGTGGGACTTAATTAGAGGCTCCTAAGATTACCCATTATCAATTGAGGCTTGAAAAATTCCTTATTCGGCTCAAAATAGGCTGAAGCAATTAAACAATATGGCCGATACCAAGAACAGCGAGACTACTGCCACTAAACCCGAAGTGGCGCGTCCCAAACTGCCGGCGATGTACAAAGTCATCCTGCTTAACGATGACTACACGCCGATGGAGTTTGTGGTGGAGGTGATACAACGTTTTTTTAGCAAGACGCGTGAACAAGCGACGCAAATCATGCTCAAAGTTCATACGGAGGGTTCGGGAGTATGTGGTGTTTACCCTTACGAAATTGCAGAAACAAAGGTTAATCAGGTACTGGGTTACGCTCGTGAACATCAACATCCGTTGCAATGCACGATGGAAGAAGCTTGAAGAAGGTTAAGGAAACATAAAATGATTGCGCAAGAACTGGAAGTCTCCCTACATATGGCGTTTATGGACGCACGCCAGAAGCGCCATGAGCTCATAACAGTGGAGCACCTGTTACTCGCCATGCTGGACAATCCGACGGCGGCCGAGGTGCTACGCGCCTGCGGAGCCAATCTGGATGGTCTACGCCGTGAGCTGAGCAGCTACATCGAAGAACATACCCCTACCGTCACCGGTAGCGAGGAAGTTGATACCCAGCCCACGCTGGGTTTCCAGCGCGTGATCCAACGTGCGATTCTGCACGTGCAATCTTCCGGCAAAAAAGAAGTGACCGGCGCTAATGTGCTGGTTGCCATTTATGGCGAGAAGGATTCGCACGCGGTGTTCTTCCTGCATCAGCAAGGCGTGACACGGCTCGACGTGGTCAACTTTATTTCCCACGGAGTAGCCAAGGTCACTGACGGCGACGCCAAGCGCGCCGAGACCGACCAGGAAGTGGAGACTGAGGCCGCCCCGGCAGGTGCGCTGGAGAATTTCACGCAGAACCTTAATATGCAGGTTGTAGCCGGCAAGATAGATCCGCTGATTGGCCGTGACTTGGAGTTGGAACGTGTGATCCAGACCCTGTGCCGCCGCCGCAAAAATAATCCGCTACTGGTCGGCGAAGCCGGTGTTGGCAAAACCGCGATTGCGGAAGGCTTGGCGCGCCGCATCGTCGAAGGCAAAGTGCCGGACGTGCTGGCAAACGCTGTCATCTACTCACTGGACATGGGCGCCCTGCTTGCAGGCACCAAATATCGCGGGGATTTTGAGCAGCGCCTCAAAGCCGTGATGAAAAAACTCATGGAACAACCAGATGCCGTGCTGTTCATTGACGAAATCCATACCCTGATCGGCGCTGGCGCTGCCAGCGGCGGCACGCTGGACGCCTCCAATCTGCTCAAGCCTGCGCTTTCCAACGGCACACTCAAATGCATAGGCGCGACCACTTACCAGGAATACCGCGGTGTTTTCGAAAAGGATCATGCACTGTCGCGTCGCTTCCAGAAAATTGACGTGGAAGAGCCCAGCGTGGCTGAAACGGTGGAAATCCTCAAGGGTCTGAAATCGCGCTTTGAAAAACATCATAGCGTGAAGTACACGGCGGCTGCCTTGAGCACTGCCGCCGAGCTTTCCGCCAAATACATCAATGACCGTCATCTGCCGGACAAGGCGATTGACGTCATCGATGAGGCCGGTGCTGCACAGCGTATTCTGCCGAAATCCAAGCAGAAGAAAATTATCGGCAACAAGGAGATTGAGGACATCGTCGCCAAGATTGCACGCATCCCGCCGAAGAATATCTCCTCTGACGACCGCACTGCCTTGAAGACGCTGGATCGCGATCTCAAGGCCGTGGTGTTTGGTCAGGACAAGGCGATTGATGCGCTGGCTACCGCCATCAAGATGGCGCGCAGCGGACTGGGTGGCGGCCAGAAACCGATCGGTAGCTTCCTGTTCTCCGGCCCTACCGGCGTCGGCAAGACCGAAGTGGCGCGGCAACTGGCCTACACGCTAGGCATAGAACTGGTGCGCTTCGACATGTCCGAATACATGGAACGCCATGCCGTATCGCGCCTGATCGGCGCGCCTCCTGGCTATGTCGGTTTCGAGCAGGGCGGCCTAATGACCGAAGCCATCACCAAGCATCCTTATTGCGTGCTGCTGCTGGACGAGATCGAAAAAGCCCATCCGGACATTTTCAATATCCTGCTGCAGGTGATGGATCACGGCACGCTGACCGACAACAACGGGCGCAAGGCAGATTTCCGCAATGTCACCATCATCATGACCACCAACGCCGGTTCCGAGGCCATCTCCAAGACCGGCATCGGCTTCACGCTGGGCAGCAGTACCGGCGATGAACTGGCGGAAATCAAGCGCATGTTCACCCCCGAGTTCCGCAACCGGCTGGATGCCACGGTATCGTTCGCCTCGCTGTCGCACGAAGTCATTATGCGCGTGGTGGATAAATTCCTCATGCAGTTGGAAGACCAATTGCACGAGAAGAAGGTCGAGGTCAGCTTTACCGATGCGCTCAAAGCCTATTTGGGCAAGAAAGGCTTCGATCCTCTGATGGGCGCAAGGCCGATGGCGCGCCTGATTCAGGACACCATCCGCCGTGCGCTGGCGGATGAACTGCTGTTTGGCCGTCTGGCTAATGGTGGCAACGTCACTGTTGATCTGGATGAGAAAGACGAAATCAAGCTGGTGTTCGAGTCCAAGGAAGACAGCCCTGCTGCTACCGTAGTATAAGCAGACTTGCTAATTAAAAGGCCCCGCAGAATTTTCTGCGGGGCCTTTTAATTCCAGCTCAAGCTGGCTCGATCCAGGCCGGTGTTTTTTGCATGATGGCAACAAACAAGGCCGATTCCATCAACTGTCGCAGCCATATCCTGAGCGCCGGATACGGCGCCTCACCGAACCATGCCGTATCCACCATGGAAAACTGGCGAACGAATGGAAAGATGGCAATATCCGCCAGTGTGCGCGTCTCGCCAAACAGGTAGGCAGTTGCAACCAGGCCCAGCTCCAGTTTCTGCAGAAAAACTTCACCTTCACTGCGATAAATCTCGGCGGGCTGCTCGGGGAAGTGTATGGCGTACTTGTAGCAGTCAAGCGCCTGCTTGAAGCTGCCGTCGTTTTCCTCGATCAGCGCAGCTGTTGCATGCATATCTGCCGCCAGCCAATGCTCCGTATCGCGTTGTGCCAGCGCCCAATGCATGATATCCAGGCTTTCGTCGATGACCCTGCCGTCGCTCAAGAGCAACACCGGCACGGTGGCCTTGGGCGAGGCTTGCAGCATATGCTGCGGCTTGTCTCGGAGTGCTATTTCGCGCATTTCCACCTGGATACCGGCATAGCGCAAGGCCATGCGTGCACGCATGGCGTAAGGGCAGCGGCGATAGGAATACAGTATGGGCAAGCTCATGGCCTGGCTTCGCCCAAAACATCAGCCTAAAACGCGGCAAATATCTTTAACCAGCTTTGGGCCGCGATAGATCAGCCCGCTATACACCTGTACCAGGCTGGCGCCGGCGCTGATTTTCTCGGCAGCATCTGCGCCGCTCATAATACCGCCAACGCCGATGATGGGGATCCGGCCCTGCAAACGCGCTGCCAGCTGGCGAATCACCGTAGTGGATTTGTCGCGCACTGGCGCACCGGACAAACCACCAGCCTGTTCGGCATGGGGCAAGCCCTGCACCGCATCGCGTGCCAACGTGGTGTTGGTGGCAATCACCCCATCGAAAACGTGTTCCAGCAGTAAATCGGCGATTTCATTGATTTGCTCAAGTTCCAGATCCGGTGCGATTTTCAGCACAATAGGCACATAGCGCCCATGCTGCTCAGCCAGCCTGGCCTGCTCGGCCTTGAGCGTGGCGAGCAGCGCAGCAAGCGCGTCTTTCTCCTGCAAAGCCCGCAGATTCTTGGTGTTGGGCGAAGAGATATTCACCGTGACGTAGCTGGCGTATGCATAGACCTTGCGCAGGCAAATCAGGTAGTCATCCACCGCGCGTTCGTTCGGGGTATCAAAGTTCTTGCCGATATTGATGCCCAAGATGTTATTAGAAAGCTTGCCGCGATATTTGGCGCGTTTAACATTCTCAACCAGATTATCCACACCCAGGTTGTTAAAGCCGAAGCGATTGATGATGCCCTCGGCCTCTTTCACGCGAAACAGGCGCGGCCTGGGGTTGCCCGGCTGCGCGCGCGGCGTCACCGTGCCTACTTCGATAAATCCGAATCCCAGGGCGGCCAGCCCGTCGATACAAGCAGCATTTTTATCGAGCCCGGCAGCCAGACCGACAGGGCTGGGAAAGGTTAAACCCATGACCTTGCGCGGCTGGCAGGTTAAAGGCCTGGCCAGTAATGCCAGCGCACCACTACGCTCAGCGAACTTCAGGCTTTTCAGAGTCAGGTCGTGGGCAAGTTCGGCATCCAGTTGAAACAGGATGGGTTTGAACAGTGAATAAATATCCATGCCCGGATTTTACTGGAAAAACGTAAGCCGTCGGCGATGGCTCAGTGAAATCTCGCATGTTTTCCAATCCCTTCTGCCGCGCCACAAAAAGCTGCTTCTTAATGCTGGCTTCCCACCCGCCGCAAAAATAATTTTGCAAGAAACCTGGCTTTAAGCACCACTTAAGCTTGGCCTCCTATTCTGCACACACCAACCGTGCAAAAGGAGGTCAACATGCTACCGCTTAAAACCACACTTATTCCGGCATTAGCGCTGGCAATCTTCACCATGAACGCAATCGCGCAGGCGCCTCAGGAAACGCTTGCAGGCTTGCGCCAGCAAGCGACCACAACACCCGGATTCCAGGGGTTCTCCGCCACGCGTGGCGAGCAGTTTTTCAAATCCACCCACAGCAACGACTGGAGCTGCGCTACCTGCCATACCCAGAATCCAGCCGCATTGGGTAAGCACGCAAAAACCTACAAAGTCATCCAGCCGCTGGCACCCGCCGTCAACACCGAACGGTTCACCGACCAGGCCAAGGTGGACAAGTGGTTCAAGCGTAACTGCAACGACATTCTCGACCGTGCCTGCACGCCGCTGGAAAAGGGCGATGTGCTGACTTATCTGATGTCCCTCAAATAGGAGACCAAATGAACACGAAATACGCCATTTTGATTGCTTCTCTGCTCGCCGCACCAAACGTACAGGCATCGGGCGGCAGCGAGTCTTTTGCTGCCACCAACACCAAGTGGAAAGTCGAGTGCAGTGCCTGCCACATCGCCTATCCGCCGAAATTGCTGCCCGCATCCTCATGGAAAGCCATGATGGGCGGGCTGGACAAGCACTTCGGCACGGATGCCAGTCTGGATGCCGCATCCACAACGGAAATCCTCGCCTTTCTGCAAAAGAACGCCAGCAGCCGCAAGCCGGAACCTTCCGGCAAGCCGCAACTGAGAATCACGGAAACGCGCTGGTTCCAGAGTGAGCACGACGAAGTGCCGGTACGCCTGTGGAAAGACCCGCGGGTAAAAAGCCCGTCCAACTGCGCCGCCTGCCATACCCAAGCGGAGAGCGGGAACTTCAACGAACACAATATCCAATTACCGCGTTAAAGGAGCACATCATGTCGCAACGTATCTTGGTCTGGGACATCCCAACCCGAGTATTCCACTGGACGCTGGCACTGTCATTTGCCGGGGCGTACCTCACCGCCGAAACCGAACGCTATCGCGATTTGCACCTCGCGCTGGGTTATCTCATGCTTGGCCTGATCGGCTTCCGCCTGATCTGGGGAGTTGTCGGATCGCGCTATGCACGTTTTTCTTCATTCACGTTCCGGCCATCCGAAATTGTTGCCTATCTGAAATCGCTGCTGCGACGCCATCCCAAGCACTATCTGGGGCATAACCCCGCCGGCGCGGTCGCCATCTTTCTACTGTTGGGTCTCGGAATGGTCTCCGCCATCAGCGGTGTTCTGCTGTACCTCGAAGTCGGCGGCGAGATGTTCGAGGATCTACATGAGGGCGCCGCCAATCTGATGCTGGCCGTGGTCGTCATTCATATCGCAGGCGTAGTGGTCAGCAGCCTGTTGCACCGCGAAAACCTGGTGCGCGCTATGGTTACCGGCTATAAGTCCGGCGATCCGAAGCAAGGCATTACCCGCACATTTTCCTGGCTGGGTGTCATAATGGCAGCCATCATTGCCGCCTTCCTGGCTTTCTACCAGCCCTCCGGTTCTGGAACGTCAGGCGAACGCGGCACTCAGTCAATGCACCATGAAGATTAAAACATGCGGATACTGGTCGTCGAAGA
>JADGRN010000089.1 GCA_017880825.1 Methylophilaceae bacterium
TGGTCGTGCAACTGGTCCAGTTGCTGTTTCGAAGCTTCAGCTTTTGGCGTGGCCCAAGCACCTTGAAAAGGTAAAAGTAGAACCAGCAGAAAAACAGCCTGAGCAGGCGCACTGGTGCGGCGCGCCCACATCTTACTTGGCGTTGGCTGCGCGCGGAACGGCTGCAAACTCTATCAGTGCGTGACCAGTCATTTCGACGGGTTGCGACACGCCCATCATTTTCAGCAAGCTTGGCGCGAGGTCGGATAAGGAGCCAGTTTTGGCCAGTCGTGCCGGCCGCCCCACATATAACATGGGCACCACATTGGTAGTGTGCTGGGTATGCGGCTGTTGATTGACCGCGTCATACATGAGTTCCGCATTGCCGTGGTCGGCGGTGATGATGACTTCGCCGCCGATTTGCTGCATGGCTTTCACCACCCGGCCTATGCAGGTATCCACTGCTTCAATCGCCTTGATTGCCGCTTGCAGGTCGCCGGTGTGGCCGACCATGTCCGGATTGGCGTAATTGCAGATGATGGCGTCATACTTTTTGCTGAGGATGGCCTGTTCCAGTTCATCAGTGACTTCAAACGCACTCATCTCGGGTTGCAGATCATAAGTGGCGACCTGCGGCGAAGGCACCAGAATACGGTCTTCACCGGCAAACACCTTTTCTTCACCACCATTAAAGAAGAAGGTCACGTGCGGGTATTTTTCGGTTTCAGCGATGCGCAACTGCGTTAAGCCCCGATTTGCCAGATATTCGCCGAAAGTGTTGCTGACGTCCTCAGGCGGGAACACTACAGTCGCCCGCAGTTCTGTTTTATCGTACATGGTGAGCGTGTAATAACCACCCAGCTTGGGAAAATGGCGCCGATGAAAACCCTCAAAATCTGGCTCCAGAAAGGCATGGGTCAGTTGTCGTGTGCGGTCTGAGCGGAAGTTCATGTAGACGATCACATCACCGTCCTCCATGCGTACTGGCTTCTCGCCCTGCTTCAGGATGGCGGTCGCCTTGACGAATTCGTCATTCTCGCCGCGTGCATAAGCGGCCACCAAGGCTTCGCTCGCGCTATTGGCCCTGAATTCACCCACCCCTTCAGTGATCAAATGGTAGGCAGCTTCCACCCGCGGCCAGCGTTTGTCCCGGTCCATCGCGTAATAGCGGCCGATGACAGACACAATTTTGCCCGCACCGAGTTCCTTGCACTTATCTTCCAGGCTTTGGATAAAGGGCGCGGCGCTTCTCGGCGGCGTATCGCGGCCATCGAGGAAGGCGTGGATATAAATCTTCTGCAGCCCGGCATGTGCCGCCATTTCCACCATGGCATGAATGTGATCCTGATGGCTGTGCACGCCGCCATCGGACAGCAGGCCAAAGATATGCAGCGCTTTGCCGCTATTTTTGGCAGTCTGCACGGCTTTCACCAGTGCCGGGATGTGAAAAAATTCCCCGCTGGAGATTGAGAGGTTGATGCGCTCGAGGTCTTGAAAAACCACCCGACCGGCACCAATATTAAGGTGACCGACTTCAGAGTTGCCCATTTGCCCTTTGGGCAGGCCGACAAAACTCTCGGATGCGTTAATTGTGGTGTGCGGGTAGTCGCGCCATAATGCGTCCCAATTCGGCTTGCGCGCTTGGGCTATGGCATTGTCCGCGGGGTCTTCGCTGTAACCGAAGCCGTCAAGGATTAACAGTAAAACTGGAGTGGGTTTCATTGCGCTGGACTTTTGCTTTATGCTGGTTTCGTTCCGGTATGAAAACTGCTTATATTGTATTATCTTTCAGACAATTTCGCATGACCGATATCGTTGCTATTCCCACTTGAGAGGATGAATTACCGTGCAGTTTTTGATTAAGAATAGTTGGCTGATTATTTTGGCTGTGGGCTCGGCCGCCATGCTGCTGTGGCCGCTGTTGCAGCGCAATCTGGCGGGTATCAAACAAGTCACGCCGAATGAGGCCGTGCTATTGATTAACCGCTCCGACGCGCTCGTGCTTGATGTGCGCGAGGACGTGGAGTTTGCCGGCGGCCACTTGCCTGAAGCCAGGCATATTCCCTTGAATCAGCTGGCCGGGCGCCTGGCCGAGCTGGAAAAATTCAAGGATAAGCCGATTCTGGTGAATTGCCAGGCAGGCGCGCGCTCTGCCTCGGCATGCGGCATTCTGCGGCAACATGCGTTCGCTCAGGTCTACAACCTGCAAGGTGGAATCAACACCTGGGTGCAGGCCAAACTCCCTGTGGTTAAAGGCTAGACCATGCCACATATCGTGATGTATACCAGCGCCAGTTGCCCATTCTGCATGAATGCCGAGCGCTTGCTGCTTAATCGTGGCGTCAAGCAGATAGACAAGATACGGGTTGATCTTGAGCCGGAGTTACGTTTGGAAATGATGGAAAAAACCGGTCGCCGCACCGTGCCGCAAATCTATATCGATGAGCGCCATATCGGTGGTTTTGAAGAGCTGCGTGCACTCGATTTGGCGGGAAATCTCGAACCGTTGCTTGCAGCATAGCGCTCTGGGAAATTTTGCAGGGTGGATACAGGCTCTTTAGTCAGGCTCAGGCCTATCCATCCTGCCTCATACCCCGCTGCCGGCGAGCGGGGATGTTTATCAACAGTTCATAAGCAGATAGAATGACGGCCTAGTGTTGTCCTACATCTCAAATTTATAACCAGAATCAAGCGCCAAACCGCGCCAACTCATTTAGGAAAAGTCATGGCAGAAGAACAAGCAGCACCGGTAAATCAGGAACAGGGCCAACAACCTTCATTTGGCATTGAAAAAATTTACGTCAAAGATTTATCGCTGGAAATCCCCGGCGCGCCACAAATCTTTACCCAGCGTGAAAGCCCACAGGTCAGTATTGAGCTGCAAAACGCTGCCAAGGTACTGGAAGAAGGCGTATATGAAGCCGTCATTACCGTGACGGTGACTTCCAAGCTGCAGGACAAGACGGTGTTTCTGGTGGAAGTCGCGCAGGCGGGTATTTTCCAGATTCGCAATGTGCCGCAGGAAAATATTGAAATGATACTCGGCGTCACCTGTCCTAATATCCTTTTCCCTTATGCCCGTGAAGCGGTGTCCGATCTGGTAACGCGTGGTGGCTTCCCGCCGGTGTTGCTCAATCCGATCAACTTTGAAGCGCTGTATGCCCAGCAAAAACAGCAGGCCGCCGCATCGGCTGACGGAGCTACGACCCATTAAGCACGCGCTGCCAGGCAAGTTGGTTGTAGTGCTGTTAGCTCTATTGCCCGGCATTGCCTTGGCGCTGGATTATCGCTCGGTCGTTCCGCCCAAGGCGATACTCTACGATGCGCCGTCGGTTCAGGGTAAAAAGCTGTATGTGGTGGCGCAGGGTTATCCGGTCGAGGTCATCGTCAATCTGGGCGATTGGCTCAAGGTGCGGGATAATCGCGGCAGTTTGAGCTGGATCGAGTCCAAACAGCTTGTTGCCAAACGTATGGTGTTGGTAACTGCAGCGCAGGCTGAAGTGCGCCAGTCTGCCGGTGCAGCGGCGCCACTGGTATTCCGCGCAGAAAAGGATGTGGTGCTGGAGTTAATTGAGCCGGGTACTAATGGCTGGGTCAAGGTACGCCATAGCGACGGCTTGGTTGGCTACATTCAATCTGCCTCGGTTTGGGGCCTTTGATAATAAAGTTGTGACAAAAAAATCCATGAAAATCGCCGTCCTCGGCGCCGGTGCTTGGGGCACCGCGCTTGCCCTACAGTTAAGCCGCAAACACGCAGTAGCCTTGTGGACGCGCAACCACGAGCATGTTGCCGCCATGCGCCAGGCGCGTGCGAATTATCAGTATCTTGGCGATTTTGCGTTTAACGAAAATTTATCAGTAGAAGACGATTTAGGTACTGCACTTAAAGACGCCAACCTGATTCTGTCCGTTGTTCCAACTGCGGGGTTTCGACCCATCCTTAAAGAAATCAAAAAACTGGGTTGTAAGGCGCCCGTCATCTGGGCAAATAAGGGTTTGGAACGCGGCACGGCTAAATTGCCGTATGAAGTCGCTGCAGAGGAACTCGGCGCCGGACAGCCTTGGGGCGTGCTGTCAGGCCCCAGTTTCGCCGCGGAACTGGTACGCGATCTGCCCACCGCAGTTACGCTGGCAGCAGCAGACAAAAATTTTGCGCGTGATGCGGCAGCCTTGTTTCACGGCAGTAATTTGCGGGTTTATACCAGTGATGATGTGGTCGGGGTGTCAGTAGGCGGAGCGCTTAAAAACGTGATGGCGATTGCCGCCGGTATCAGTGATGGCATGAAGTTCGGCAACAATGCGCGTGCGGCCCTGATTACCCGAGGCCTGGCCGAGATGACGCGCTTTGGCCTGGCGCTGGGCGGCAAAAAGGAGACCTTCATGGGGCTGACCGGCGCCGGCGACCTGATCCTGACATGCACCGGCAAATATTCACGCAATCGCGATGTGGGGCTGCGCTTGGCGCGCGGCGAGACGTTGGACGACATTCTGCTGGCTTTAGGCCATGTGGCGGAAGGTGTGCATACCGCGCATGAAGTGATTAACCGAGCCGCGCAGATGCATGTAGAAATGCCGATTACCTTTGAGGTTGACCAAGTGCTATCGCATGGGCGCTCGCCCAGAGTGGCGGTTGAAAATCTGCTGCGTCGTGAGCAGAAATCAGAATCCGTTTAGCCTGATCTAGACGCCGCCTGTAAACCCATTCTGCCGCCAAGCTTCATAAATCAGCACGGCAGCAGAGTTGGATAAGTTAAGACTGCGGCTATGTGGCAACATAGGCAGGCGAATCTTATTTTCTGGCGCAAATTGTTCGAGTATCTCAGGCGGTAGCCCGCGCGTTTCCGGGCCAAATACAAAGATATCACCGGGCATAAACTGAATATCGCTGTAGCGTGTACTACCCTTTGTCGTGAGCGCAAACATGCGGCGGCGGCCAAGTGCGTCACAACAAGCTTGCCAGTCTTCATGCACTTTCACTGTGGCAAATTCGTGATAATCCAGCCCTGCCCGCCGCAGTTGTTTATCTTCCAGCGCAAAGCCCAATGGCTTGACCAGATGCAGCCCCGCACCAGTATTGGCGCATAAACGGATGATATTACCGGTATTAGGCGGAATTTCTGGTTGGTAAAGCACAATATCAAACATGATGGGTGGGCTGGGTTGGTTAATGGGGAAGCGTGCGGGCGATCACCCAGCATTCTACGCTGTCCGCCCCCGCTGATTTTATGGTTTTGGCCAGTGAGTTGAGGCTTGCGCCTGTGGTCATTACGTCGTCGATGAGGGTGATGCGTAAACCATCCAATCGCTGGTTGCAGGCAAAAGCGCCGCGCATATTTTTGACGCGTTGCTTGAGTGGCAGACTTACCTGCGGCGGCGTCAGTTTTATACGGCTGCAACTCGACATGTCCATTTTAATAGCCAGGTGTTTTGATACGATACGTGCGATTTCAACTGCCTGGTTGAATCCGCGCTCAGCCAGGCGTTGCGGGTGCAAGGGCATGGGGATGATGAGATCCGGACGCGGCTGATCCTTAACAGCGTTGACCATAAAATCACCCAGTGAATTGGCTAGCGCCAGCATGCCATGGTATTTATAGCGTTGCAGCAAGGCATCGAGCGGAAATTCATAACTGAACAAGGCCCGCGTCGCATCGAAAACAGGTGGTGACGTAAGGCAATGCCCGCATATCAGACCGTTCGCAGAAGGCAGAGCGCATTGCGGGCAGTGCGCCGCCGTCAGCCAAGGCAGGTCTTGAAAGCAGGCTAAACACAAGGACTGATGCATCTTATCCTCATATGCCTTCGGTGCAGTGCATAGCAAGCAAGATTGCGAAAATAATGACCGATTAAATTTTGACCATATGTCAATCAATTGTGGCTTTCTTATTTGACAAGCTATAATTTGACTTTAAGATTCGTGAAATTAAGAATCCTGTGATTATGTCCGTCATGAACCACGTTGCTGTTAAATTTAATTAAGGGAATAACCATTAACTGCGTTACCTTCCTAGCATCCCATCCCGCAAAGCCAAGTGCGTGGCCATGTGGGGCTCAATCAGAGGTTCCCTAATGCCTACAAAAATAGTTACCGCCAAACAGCAGTTGCGTGCAGCACAGAGCTTTAATTTCTTTTCCTGTATCGCCATATTGTTGCCGGTGCTTATTCCAATTTGGATAGCGGCTTCCATTTTTGTGTATGCCGCTGTGGCGCATCATCCTAATCAAAAAGTTCGCAGT
>JADGRN010000090.1 GCA_017880825.1 Methylophilaceae bacterium
TCACTCTTGAGCTGACGCCGAACACTGACATTCTGGCAAAGGTGGCGAGCTTGCCTAACCCGCCATTCTGCGTGGGTTTTGCCGCTGAAAGCGAAAATCTGCTGCAGTATGCGGAGCAAAAACGCCGCGCTAAGAAACTGCCATTGATAGTCGCCAATCTGGCAACCGAGGCGATGGGTAAAGACCAAAGCACGCTGACCTTGCTCGACGACCAGGGCACACATGCACTACCCAAGCTAGCCAAAATTGAGTCGGCACGCATGTTATTGCAACATGTGGCGCATATGATTAACAAAAACTGAGACCCGGAACCATGAGCTTAAACGTTGAACTGAAAATTCTCGATGCGCGGCTGCATAACATGATGCCGGCCTACGCCACACCGGGCTCTGCCGGTTTGGATTTGCGCGCCTGTATCGAACATACGCAAACCCTGCATCCCGGCGAAACCACGCTGATCCCCACCGGCATGGCGATACACCTGTCTGATCCTGGCTATGCCGCCATGATTTTGCCGCGCTCCGGCTTGGGTCATAAGCATGGCATCGTACTCGGCAACCTGGTCGGCCTGATTGATTCGGATTACCAAGGACAATTGCTGGTCTCGTGCTGGAATCGCGGCAAGGAATCATTCATCCTCAACCCGCTGGAACGCATTGCGCAACTGGTCATCGTGCCGGTGATCCAGGCCAACTTTAATGTAGTCGAAGAATTTGCGGTGAGTGAACGTGGTGAAGGTGGCTTTGGCAGTACCGGCAAACATTGAACTCCAAGGCTAAAATATCAGCGCAAAACACCAGATTAATCTTGAACGCCAGCCCGCTTTTATGGTATAAATGCGGTCTTTCGAATTTCGGAGTACAGCCATGGCACGCGTATGTCAGGTAACCGGCAAAAAGCCGATGGTTGGGAACAACGTCTCCCACGCCAACAACAAGACCAAGCGTCGTTTCCTGCCTAATTTGCAGAATCGCAAATTCTGGGTGGAAAGCGAAAATCGCTGGGTGAGTATGCGTATCACTAACGCCGCTCTGCGCACGATCGACAAGAACGGCATTGATGCTGTTCTGGCCGGTATGCGTGCAGCTGGCGAGAAGATTTAAGGTAGAAAATCATGCGTGAAAAAATCAAGCTGGAATCAAGCGCCGGTACCGGTCATTTCTATACCACGACCAAGAACAAGCGCACCATGCCGGAAAAAATGGAAATCAAGAAATTTGATCCGGTGGTTCGCAAGCACGTGATGTACAAGGAAGCCAAGCTCAAGTAATTCAGCAATGAATTTACCCAGTAAAAAAAGCCCGCGATTGCGGGCTTTTTTATATGCGGCATTATCTGCCTGGATCATTTTAACTAGGTCATTTTGTAACAACGTAAACGACGTGAAAATTCTTCCAAAGCCTTGATGCCACTGGCCTCTGCACGGTGGCACCAGTCCTCGAGATTTTTCAAAAGCTGCTCCTGGCTTACCGTAGAGCGTGTCCAGACTTGTGCCAGCTCTTGCTTCAACTGATAGATGGTTCGCAATTTTGAGCTATGCTGCAAGGCATTTTCCAGCGCCTGTTTTTCCTGATCCTGCAGCTTGCTTGCGTCCAGATGCAGCCAATGGCGAATGCGATGCAGCGTGGAAGATTCATCGCCACGTTGCTGATAGGCACTATGGATCTTGCCCATCTCCTGCTTGTACGCTTTCTTGAGCATGGCGCCATACTTGCCCATGACGTCGAAGCGGTGCGTAATCACTGCCTGCAAGGTATCCAGATCGCACTTGGTTTTTGCCCAGTCAAAGCGCACCTGCGGCGCAATTTTCTTGATGCGGGCCAGACTAAAGAACTCCAGAATGCGGATATACATCCAGCCAATATCGAACTCATACCATTTACTGGAAAGCTTGGCTGAACTGGCATAAGAGTGGTGATTGTTGTGCAGTTCTTCACCACCGATAATGATGCCCCAGGGAATAATATTGGTGCTGGCATCAGCTGCTGCAAAGTTACGGTAGCCCCAGTAGTGGCCGATACCATTGATAATGCCGGCGGCGGTAATGGGAATCCACGCCATTTGCACCGCCCATATCGTCAGGCCTAACGGGCCAAATAAGGCAACGTCGATGATCAGCATAACACCCAGGCCAAACACGCTGTGCTTGGTGTAAATATTGCGCTCTATCCAGTCATCAGGTGTGCCTGCCCCATATTTATCAAGCGTTTCCTGATTCTTTGACTCAGCTTGATACAGTTCTGCACCCTCGCGCAGCACTTTCATGATGCCCAGCACTTGTGGACTATGCGGATCTTCAGCCGTCTCGCAACGCGCATGATGCTTACGGTGCACGGCAGCCCAGTGCTTGGTTTGCATACCGGTGGTCATCCACAGCCAGAAGCGGAAGAAATGACTGACAACAGGATGCAGGTCCAAGGCACGATGTGCCTGGCAACGATGTAAATAGATGGTTACAGCGGCAATGGTGATGTGGGTCAATGCCAGCGCAACCAGCACATAGCCCCACCAGGGTAAATCAATCAACCAGAAATTCATTAATGCGATTCCTCAAACTTAAAAGTTAGTCACTCTACGCTTAATCAACCCGCTGCACTAGCGCCAGCAGAGTTGTTACTGCCCAATATCCTGACTTCGCGCTGCGGATAGGGAATGGAGATGCCATGCTGCTGGAACGCTCGCCAAATCTCCAAGTAGATCGCCGATTGCAAGGCAGCCGAACCCTCTTCCGGATCCGGTATCCAGATAGTCAAACCCAGATCAATACCACTCTCGCCGAAACCTTTTATCAGAACGCTGGGTGCAGGCTCAATCAGCACGCGCGGATGATTGTCAGCCGCCTTCTGCATCAACTGCATGGCCAGTTCCAGCGGGCTCTCATAGCTCACCTGCACCGGCATCTGTACCCGTGCCTTGCGGTCCGTGAACGAATGGTTGATGACCGCATTGGTGATCAGCACCTCATTGGGAATCACCACTTCGGTGCCATCCAGCTTGCGCAGCACCATGTAGCGCGCACGCAAAATACTGATCACGCCATAATGCCCGTCTACCGTAATCACATCCCCCATATGCACGGATTCATCCAGCAAAATGATGAATCCGCTGACATAATTACTGGCAATCTTTTGCAGACCAAAACCCAGGCCTACGCCCAGCGCACCGCCAAATACTGACAACAGGGTAATATCGATACCGACTGCGGATAAGGCAAGCAGCAGCGCAATCAGTGCCAGCGACACGCGTATCAACTTGCTCAGCACCACGCGCAGATTCATATTGATCTGCTCGGCGCGCATCAGCTTGTTTTCCAGAAAGCGGCTGCCAGACAGGGCTATCATCAATGTCACCAGCACGATAAACAAGGCCTGTAGAATCAGCAGCACCGATACCTGATGCTTGCCTACGCTGAAACTTATATCCTTTAACGCCTCCACCATTTCGGGCAAAAGGTCGCTGAGATATAGTGCCAGGATGATCCAGACCATGGAAGCAATGGTATTTTCCATGGTGCGCACCCAGCCACTGGGAGCAAAAATATAGCGCAATGCGTAGACCACTAGCCGTATCAGCGCCATAGCCAGCAATAGCGTGGCAGCAAGCTTGAGTAAGCCAGTGTGCTGCCAATGGCTAAGGATAAACCTACCCACGTAGACCCCGAGCAGCGATGTCAGCGGAAACAAGATGCGGTTAATGCCGCCTATGCCAATTTTCCAATTCTCTGGCGCGTGTTTCAGGACATGGCTACGCAGCAAGCCATTAAGCGACCATGCCAATAACAGGCTGGCCAAAATAACCAGCAACTGCCAGGCGACCACCGTAGTAGTGATATCCGCCAAAAGCTCCTGCCAGACTTGACCCATTTCATTATTCATATGAGGAATATCGTTGCCAAGCCAAGAAAGATGAAAAAACCACCGCTATCAGTCACGGCGGTAATCAGCACGCTGGAACCTACCGCCGGGTCGCGCCCAAATCTGGTCATCATGAATGGAATCAAGACTCCCATAGTTGCCGCCAGCAAAAGATTAAGCGTCATAGCCGCCGTCATCACGACACCCAGCGCGACATTGTGATAGAGAAAATAGGCAGCCAAACCGAGCACCCCGCCCCACCCCAGACCATTAAGCAAGCTCACGCCCAGCTCTTTCAACAGCAGCGATTTCATGCTGTAAGAAGCAGCCTGCCTCAGCGCCAAGCCGCGCACTATCATGGTAAGGGTTTGGTTGCCTGAGTTGCCGCCTATGCCAGCCACAATAGGCATCAGTGCGGCGAGTGCGACTATTTTTTCAATCGAGCCTTCAAACAGGCCAATTACACGTGATGCGACAAAAGCCGTGACCAGATTAATTGCCAGCCATGCCCAGCGGTTTTGCATGGACTTCCAAACCGAGGCAAACAGATCTTCCTCTTCACGCAAACCCGCCAACGACAGGATGTCGCTTTCGGCTTCTTCACGGATGAAATCCATCACTGTGTCCACCGTCAAACGACCCACCAGTCGGTTATTCTCGTCCACCACAGGTGCCGTTACCAGGTCATAACGCTCGAAGGCCTTGGCGGCTTCGTCGGCTTTATCTTCCGGATGAAATGCCACGGTGTCATCCGTCATGATTTCCGACACGATCAGATCAGGATCGTTGACTACCAAGCGCTTCAAAGGCAATACGCCACGCAGGATATCGTCGCGATCCACCACGAACAATTTATCGGTATGGTCGGGCAGATTGGCCAGCCGGCGTAAATAGCGCAACGCTACTTCCAGGCTTACATCCTCACGAATGGTGACGATATCAAAATCCATCAGTGCGCCAACGGCATCCTCAGGATAAGCCAGCGCCGACTGCAGTCGCTCACGATTGCGACTGTCCAGGCTATCCAGCAAATCCTGCAGCACGTCCTTGGGCAAATCGGGCGCCAGATCCGCCAGCTCATCGGTATCCAGCTGCTCGGCTGCGGCCAGCAACTCATCGCTGTCCATATCCGCGATAAGGGTCTGCCGCACCGCATCGGAAACCTCCAGCAGGATTTCACCGTCGCGCTCGGCCTTGACCATGTCCCACACGTCAAGCCGCTGCTCCAGTGGCAGTGCTTCAAGGATGTAGGCAACGTCGGCCGGATGCAAGGCATCCAGCTTTTTATGCAATTCGGCAAGATTCTGCTTATGTACCAGCGATTCGACCAGATCGTGCTTGGGCATATCCTGCTTATGCACCAAGCCTTCCACCAGCTTGTGCTTGTTGAGCAAGCGAATGACCTGCTGCAGGCTATCTTGCAAGCTTTCCTTAGATTCTTGAGATTTAACCATCGCTCAGCCCGCAGAGGTGTAGATGAAAATTCGCTAATTAAAACAAGATTTTTTGACAGCCGTTAGATTGGCCAGCAATTTCGCTATTATGGTGGTTTTTACTGCTGACGAAAACTTTCGCGGCCAAAATCTGCATAACGAGCCATTATCATGTCCGTCACCCTGCTACTTTATGGTACTTCTGCCTGTCATTTATGCGAAGAAGCCGCTGCGCTGCTGCGGCAGATGGCGCCAGAGCTCGGATTTGTCTGGTCAGAAATTGATATCGCGGAAGACGATGCATTAACCCAGCGCTACGCTATAAAAATACCGGTATTACAACAGCAAGATAGTGCTAAAGAGCTTTGTTGGCCATTCTCACACGCCGATGTCCTAGCGTTTTTATTAAACGATGCCACAAAATAAAAAAGCCGGTCAGGAACCGGCTTTTTTATTTTGTGGCTATTGCTTTATTCAGCCACGGTAACAGCTTCAGTCGCCAAATCTGGACGATCAACCAGTTCCACCAATGCCATAGGCGCATTGTCACCATTGCGGAACCCGCATTTCAGGATACGCAAGTAACCGCCATTGCGTGCCAGATAACGTGGCCCCAGTTCGCTGAAAAGCTTGCCGACGATGTCACGGTCACGCAGACGACTGAAGGCCAAGCGGCGGTTAGCCAACGTAGCACTCTTGCCCAGCGTAATCAAAGGCTCTGCAACACGGCGTAGCTCCTTGGCCTTGGGCAGTGTGGTCTTGATGATTTCATGGCGCAACAATGAAGTGGCCATATTGCGCAACATTGCCTGCCTATGGCTGCTGGTGCGATTTAATTTACGATTGCTGTTGCGATGACGCATAGTGATACCCTCAGACTTTGCCGTTATATTTTTTCAAGGCCAACTGGCGGCCAGTTTTCCAGCTT
>JADGRN010000091.1 GCA_017880825.1 Methylophilaceae bacterium
CATGGCATCGCGCACGAACTGGTAAAACGTCACCATGACGGATACCGGGTTGCCGGGCAAGCCGAAGTAATGGGCTTTGCCGACTTTGCCATAAGCCAGCGGACGGCCCGGCTTCATGGCAATTTTCCAGAATACGACCTGGCCCAGTTTCTCCAGTAATTGCTTCATAAAGTCGGCTTCGCCTACCGATACCCCGCCGCTGGTCAGAATCACATCGGCGCTGCTCGATGCCTCCAGCAAAGCTTGTTCGAGCAGCTGCGGATCATCGCGCACCACGCCCATATCCATCACTTCAACTCCAAGACGGCTCAACATACCGTAAAGCGTGTAACGATTGCTGTCGTATACCTGTCCTGGCTCCAGAGTCTGGCCGATGCTGGCCAACTCATCGCCGGTGGAAAAAAACGCCACGCGCAAACGTCGGTAAACCTTCACTTCACCAATGCCAAGTGAAGCAATCAATCCCAGATCTGCCGGACGCATCAGGTGCCCAGCAGCTAAAACCACCTGACCCAATTTAAGGTCTTCCCCTGCGTAGCGCATGTTTTGTCCGCGCCTGGGGCCATCGACGAAGCTGATCTGCTCGCCTTCCACAGTCACCTTTTCCTGTACCGCTACCGTGTCAGTACCCTGCGGCATCACGGCGCCGGTCATGATACGCACACATTCGCCGCGCTGCGCCTGCCCAGCGAAAGCCTTGCCGGCAAATGCGGTGCCGAGGACACGCAATGTGGTTCTGCCTCCGGCATTTGTGTCGTCGGCATTGAAGGCATAGCCATCCATTGCCGAGTTGTCGTGGTTGGGTACGTTGCACGGGGACAAAATGTCCTCAGCCAGCACGCGGCCAAGCGCACTGCGTAGTGGCAAACATTCCTTGGTGATGACTGGACTTAAATAATCGCGAATGTACTTGCGCGCTTGTGCCACTGACATCGAGTTCGGGTCGTAATCGTCCAGACAGCTTGCGCCACTGACCAATTCAGCAATGGATTTTTCACTCATGGTTAGGCTATTTTCGACGAGAAGAGACGAGTTTAGGACTGCTACGCTGGGTTTCCAACCAGCGCATGACAAATTCGGCTATTTCTCTTGCATCATTCAGATCCAGCACAGGCAGTCTGGTTTTGACCGGACCATCCGCAGCCACAGCAATTACATGCGGGTCATGATCGGCCAGCAATGGTTTTGCCATCGTTGGCCGGTAGACTTCAATTTTGGGGATGGCTTCATTTTTGAAACCTTCCACCACAATCAGGTCTACCAGTGAGGGGTCCACGTGCGGTAATAACTCGCTCAATCGAGGTTCCTGGTCATGCGGTATGCGGGATAACTCGGTCATCAGCGCCCAGCGATGACGCGAACCCAGCAGCATTTGCACGGCGCCTGATTCACGCAGGCGAAAGCTATCTTTGCCCGGGTGGTCGATATCGAAGGTATGGTGCGCGTGCTTGATCACTGAAATACGCAGCCCATGTTGCGTCAGCACCGGGATCAGGCTGGTGAGCAAAGTAGTCTTGCCGATGCCGCTACCGTAAGCGCAAAAGCCCAGCAGTGGCACGCGGCTGGCAATCAGTTTGTCTGCGCCAGGCACGACAGTTCCTCAGGGGTGTTGATGTTGGCAAAAGCTTGCGGATTGTCGTTAAACGGTACTTTTACGGTTTCCAGGGCTGCGTACCAAGTGTCTATTTTGCGGCCGCCGTTTTCCAGATATTGATGCAGGTTTGGCAACAGTGATTTACGGCACAGGCAGAATACTGGTTGCGGTTGATTATCGGCCACGGCCACGGCCAAGTCGGCATCATGTTGCACCAAAGCGTTCATCAATCGGCTGACCAGATCAAAAGGCAAGAACGGCGAATCACAAGGCACCGTGACTACGTAGGAATGCTTCGCCGCACTCATGCCGCAGTGCAGGCCAGCCAGCGGCCCGGCAAAGTCGGCAATATCATCCTGGATAACCGGATAACCAAAGCTCTGGTAACGTTCAATCTCTCGATTGGCATTAATCAGGATTTCATCCACTTGTGGGCGCAAGCGCGCCAGCACATGGGCCACCAATGGCTGTCCGAGAAAATCGACCAGACCTTTATCTACACCGCCCATGCGACGTCCCTTGCCACCTGCCAATACGATGCCGCTGATACTCATGCCGCAATAACCTCGCTGATTGGGGAGCTATGGCGAAAACGCTCTGCTCCGGTGAATAATAAAAAATGTTTGCCCTGCGCGCGACCTATCATGGTCATGCCCACGCGCTGTGCGATTTCCCAGCCCATTTTGGTCAAGCCTGAGCGCGAAACCAAAAATGGTACGCCCATCTGGGCCGCTTTAATCACCATCTCGCTGGTGAGGCGGCCAGTGGTATAGAAAATTTTGTCGTGGCCGTCCACTTCATCCAGCCACATCATGCCGGCGATGGCATCAACCGCATTATGGCGGCCAACGTCTTCAACGTAATACAGTATTTCGCTATCTTTTGCCAAGGCGCAACCGTGCAAGGCCCCAGCCTTTTTATACAGACTGTCGTAGCGGCGCACATTGTCCAGCAAGGCTTGCAATGTGGCCTCCTGCAAAATTGCATCTTTTGATAGATGGATGTGATCGATCTCTTCCATCAGATCGCCGAATACCGTGCCTTGGCCGCAACCAGTAGTGACCGTGCGCTTGCTCAAGCGCTTATCAAGGGTTGCCGCGCTCAGTTTTTTTTGAGCTGCATTTTTTGGATAATGGCGTGTGGTGATGGCCACAGCATCAGTCTCCCAGTCCACTTGCACTGCGCTGATTTGCTCGATGCTGGTGAGTAAACGTTGGTTGCGCAGATAACCGATGGCTAGCGCTTCCGGCGCGGCGCCCAGTGTCATCAGAGTTACGATTTCGCGTTTGTCCAGATAAAGCGTGAGCGGGCCTTCACCTGCGATCTCGGTCTCGACAGAAGCACCATGCTCATCGGTGGCCACCACCATAAAGGTCAGTGGACGGCTGGCGTGCGTAATCTGGGGACGTTGGTGCGGCATGAAATGTAAGACGGTATTACCCGCCCGTCATCGACATAAATCTGACCACGGCGGGTTCTGCGCGCCGCAGGTCGAAATCGTGTCCTTTGGGCTTGATTTGCATGGAGCCGATGATGGCTTCGCGTAGCGGCGCATCGTCATTGGGGAAGTTACGCAGCAAGTGCATCAGGTCAACCTTGTCTTCCTGCCCCAGGCACAAATAAAGTTCGCCCTTGCAGGTAATACGCACGCGATTGCAGGATTCGCAAAAATTGTGACTATGTGGGGAAATGAAGCCAACGCGGGTTTCGCTATCCGGTATACGCCAATAGCGGGCTGGTCCGCCAGTGGTTTCGGCGCTGCTGACCAAGATATAACGGGTTTGCAGCAGTTTGAGCGTCTCATCATTGCTGACGTAAGTGGAAGCGCGGGTGTGGTCAACTTCACCCAATGGCATTTCTTCAATAAAAGAAATATCGATCCCCTGACGCAGCGCAAAATCCACCAGCGCAATCGTCTCATCGTCATTGAAGCCACGCATCATGACGGTATTGAGTTTGATGCGCTCGAACTTGGCGGCTTTTGCCGCCTGGATACCCTTTAGCACCTTATTCAGATCACCGATGCGGGTAATTTTGCGGAAACGCTCGGCATCCAGACTATCCAGGCTGATGTTGATGCGGCGCACGCCGGCGTCGCGCAAGGCTTGCGCCTGCTGTTCAAGCTGTGAGCCGTTGGTGGTAACTACCAGCTCCCGCAGTCCCGGTAACTGGCCGATTTCCTGGAACAGCCACAGTGCGTTTTTACGCACCAGCGGCTCGCCGCCAGTGATACGCACTTTGCCAACGCCAAGATCGACAAAGGTTCTAACTAGGCGCACGCACTCTTCCAGGCTGAGCACCTCTTCGCGCGGCAGGAAGATCATGTCTTCAGACATGCAATACACACAGCGAAAGTCGCACCGGTCAGTAATGGACAGGCGGATATAGTCCACCGTGCGCCCATAACGGTCGACCAGAGTGTTGTTAGATTCGGTTTGCGCAAGCATGTCGATAGAGTGCGTTTGTGAGTCAAGTAATATACGTTAAGATACTGGATTCTATGTGTTTCACTGTTTAGATACAATGCTGAAGCCAATAGGGTTATAGACCAACGAACTTATTTTTAATTCCTAGCGTAATCTTGATGTCATGACAGCAAAAAATATCAAAATTCATATTCCTTATGGCGATCTCTCCGCAATCGGGCCGGGCAAGGCCGATCTGCTGGAAGCGATAGAGCGTAACGGATCGATATCTGGCGCGGCCAGGCGTATGGGCATGTCCTACAAGCGCGCATGGGATCTGGTAAACACCATGAACAAGAGCTTTCGTGAGCCATTGGTAGCCACTGCCACCGGCGGCAGCAATGGTGGCGGCGCACAGGTCACTGAGTTTGGCTACGATGTGCTCAGGCGCTATCGCGAAATCGAAACTAAAGCCAATATCGCAGTTGCAGCAGAACTTGCCGAACTCATCACTTTACTCTTCCCCAACTCCGGGCATTAAGTCAGCCCCGGTTCGGCTTAATTGAGCCGTCCACGTATTGAAGCAGATTGTTATATCTGCTCTAATGCCAATTCCGTTATATTTCATAAAATATAAACGTTGTGCGAATTTCGGGCGCGCGCGGTCGGAAGCTTGCGTGCCCGAAAACCAGCCTATCCTTAATCTTTCGGGGAGTAATTGTTATGTCATCGAAAATATCAGATCGTTGCCTCATTGCAATGCTGGCAGCGCTTATGCTGCCGACAGCGGTCTATGCGGATGACATAGACGCGGAAGCCCGCATACGTGAGTTGGAAAAACAAATGCAGGCGATGAGCCAGGAACTGATCGCAGTGCAGCAGCAGCTAGCGCAGTCCAAAGAAGCCAAACTGGAGGAAAAGGGCAAAAGCCAAGGTGCTCCGGTTTATGCGGCTTTCAAGGACGGCATCACGTTCGAGGATGGCAGCGGAAACTGGAAGCTCGCTATTAACGGCCGTGTGCAGGCGGACTATCGTAATTTTTCACCCGATGTCGATGCCGCCGATACCTTCAGCCTTCGCCGTGCACGGCTGGGAGGCACGCTGACCTTTTACAAGGATTACCTGGCGCGCGTGGAAGGCGAATATTCAGGCGGCAGCACAACGCTGACCTACGGTTATATTGATGTCAACAAATTCAAGGCCGCCAAGTTCCGGCTCGGCCAGTTCAAGCCGTATTACGGGCTGGAGCGGGCTATGAGTACCAATTTCACGGATTTCCAGGAACGCTCAATGGCCGATGCCCTGCTCGGCAGCACTTATGACCGCGGCGTGATGGTGTTTGGCACGCCGTTGCCCGGTTTCAATTATAGCGTCGCCTATGTCAATGGCAGTGGTACGGTCGATGAGAACAACGCCAAGAGCGATGGCAAGGATCTGACCGTGCGCGCCACGCTCAACGTGGCCGAATTGCAGAATTGGAAAGAAGCAGTCGTTCACTTCGGCGGCTTCTATGCCGATGGCAACGAGGGCTCGCGTCGCCTGGCGAACTTTGTTCCAACCGGACTGACGGAAGCGCGCGGCGCGCAGTTCTTCAATACCACCTGTGGCGCTGCAGCCTGCGGTGCGATCACTGCCAATGCGTTCAAGGACAATATCTCGCGTTCGCGTGCGGGTTATGAAACTGCGCTGGCCTATGGCCCGATCAAACTGCAGGGCGAATACATCAACACCCGTTTCGAGGGGCCGGGGTATAACCGCGACATTGATGCCTGGTATGCCAGCGCCATGTGGAACGTCACTGGCGAAAGTTTCGCCAGTATGTACAAGGAAGGCGTATTCGGCCGCCTAAAGCCCAAGCATGATTACAAAAGTGGGGTAGATGGCTGGGGCGCCTTGCAGGTTGGCGTACGCTATAGCAAATTCGATGCCTCCGATTTCAAGAAGTCGCCTCTGAACGCTGCAGGCACCGGTGTATTACTTAATACTGTGCCTATTCCTACAACAGCAGATGGTTTGCTGGTGGCGACCAACAAGGCCGATGCCTGGACGCTGGGGGCGAACTGGATACTGCAGCCCAATTTCCGCCTGGTGGCGAATTGGGTGCATACCAGTTACGAAACGCCTATCACAGTAAGAGTCAACGGCAAGGATATGATGATAGATGATGAAAATGCGCTAACCATGCGCGCGCAATTTGATTTCTAAAAAA
>JADGRN010000092.1 GCA_017880825.1 Methylophilaceae bacterium
GGTATTATCGTCGGCGGCGACGACGAGCGTGTCCATGGCAAGACAGATCTGTTCAGGTTGAACTGTGAAGACTAGGGCGGTCATACGCGGTGACTAGGATGCAAAACGTAAGGTAGACATCCCAATTGACGTTCTATACCCCATTAAAAGAGAATTAAAAAAGTCAGCATCTAAATTATTTTAGTGATGATGGCCGCCATGCCCGTGCACATGCCCATGGCCTACTTCTTCCTTGATGGCCGAGCGTACGGCAGTGACGGTGGCCTTGAATAGCACGCGTTCACCAGCCCATTGATGGTTGCCATCCACTACCACTTTATCGTCTTCGATATCGGTAATGGTGTAAAGAATCACTTCGCCACTTTCGTCTTCGCCCTCAAACTGCATGCCGACTTTGACGTCTTTGCTGGGGAAGGCGGATAGCGGTTCTATTTGCACCAGTTCTTCATCATACTCACCGAATGCATCGGCTGGTTCCAGCGTGATTTCAACCTTGTCACCCACCGATTTACCGTGCAGCTCTTCCTCGACGCGCGGGAAGATATTGTCGTAGCCGCCGTGCAGGTAGGTCACAGGTTCCGGGCTGGCTTCCAGCACATTGCCGGCGCTATCCAGGATTTCATAGGTCATGCTTACAACGGTATTCATGGCGATTTGCATTTTAGAGATCCAGTCTAATAATTTTTATCGGTTAAGCGAGGTCTTTGACGATAGCCAGTATTTCAGCGGCGTGGCCTTTGGCTACCACGCCATATTGGGCGTGGCGCAGCATGCCTGCGCGGTCAATCACAAAGGTGGAACGCGTGATGCCCATTTTTTTGATGCCGTCTTTCTCTTTTTCCTGCCACACACCATATTTTTCGCACACCTTGCCGTCGACATCGGCCAGCAGATTGACGGTGAGACCATGTTTATCGCGAAACTCTGCATGTGACATGCAGTCGTCCTTGCTCACCCCAAGAACCATGCTGTTGTACTTGATGAATTCGTCTTCCATGTCGCTGAATTCGATACCTTCCACCGTGCAACCCGGCGTATCGTCTTTGGGATAAAAATACAGCACCACAGTTTTGCCGTGCAGCTTGGATAATTTGAGCATGGCCATGTCGGCATCAGGCAGAGAAAAATCCGGAGCGGCAGAACCAGGCTGCAACAAGGCAGTCTTGGGGGTAGGGGTCATGAGCGGATTTTAACCTATTTCTTGGCGACGGAAGCAATGCGTTATGATGGCATCATGAAAAAAATTCGTAATAAAATTGAGCAAAAGACGCGCCAACAAAGCTTGCTCGGTGGCATCAGTACGCGTGAGTTTCTTGAGCAGTATTGGCAGAAGAAACCACTGTTAATCCGGGGCGCCATGCCTGACTTTAAGGGATTGCTCAGTGCTGAAGAATTGGCTGGACTGGCCTGCGAGGAGGATGCGCAGTCGCGTCTGGTTTCATATGTGCGCGGCAAATGGCAACTGGAGCAGGGACCGTTTGACGAGGCGCGCTTTCATGCGCTGCCGAAAAAATCCTGGAGCTTGCTGGTGCAGGGGGTCAGCCATCATCTGCCTGAAGCTGCCGCACTGTTACAGCAATTTGATTTTATTCCGCATGCGCGCCTGGATGACTTGATGGTGAGTTACGCGCCCGATGGCGGTGGTGTCGGACCGCATGTTGATTCCTACGATGTATTTTTGCTGCAGGGCCTGGGTAAGCGTTTGTGGCGCATCAGCGGACAAAAGGATTTGACCTTGGTGGAAGATGCGCCGTTACGCATTTTAAAAAACTTTGAGACCGAGCAGGAATGGCTTTTGCAGCCCGGCGATATGCTTTATCTGCCGCCACAGATTGCACACTGGGGCATCGCTGTGGGCGACTGCATGACTTATTCTATCGGCTTCCGTGCGCCTTCTGCGCAAGAGCTGACATCGCAGTTTATGGATTATCTGCAAGAGCGCATCAATATTGAAGGCATGTATGCCGACCCCGGCCTTAAATCGACCCACCATCCAGCTGAAATCAGTAGACCCATGGTCAGCCAGGTCTCTAAAATGCTCAGCCGGATAAAGTGGCGGCGTGAGGATGTGGCGCGATTTCTGGGCAGCTATTTATCTGAACCAAAACCCCATGTAATCTTTGAAAAACCAAATGCCATAAGTTTGACAGCTTTCAGAGCCAGGTTGGCGAAGCGTGGCATATCGCTCAGCCTGAAGAGCCTGACGCTATTTCATGGCGATCAGATTTTTATGAATGGCGAGTGCCTGGAGGTGAGCGATATCAAACCAGCAGAGCGGCACCTGCTGCTGCAATTGGCGGATCAAAGGGGTTTGCCTGTTACGAGCTTTAAGGACGAGCAGTTGGTCGAACAATTACATCAGTGGTATCTGGCCGGATACATAGAGTTTTCTCATTAAGTCTGATTGATAACGTCGGAGGATTGCAATGGCACAACAAACCACAGCACAAGAAGCACCGCAATTACAGAGCCTGAGCGGAGAGCAGGCTTATGAGGCGGCGATAGACACGATCATTCAGCACGCTGAGCGGGAATTACGAATCTTTGATGCAGACCTGTCGCGCGGTGGCTACACCAGCCCCAAGCGTTATGAGGCGCTAAGAGGATTTCTTGCGAAGAATCACAATAATCGGCTCACCATTGTGTTGCATGAGGTCGATTTTTTCAGTACGCATTGTCCGCGCCTGATGGAGCTGCTCAAAACCTACAGCCATGCCATCTTCATTTGCCAGACGGCTGAGCATGCACGTGCCGCCAATGATCCTTTCATGATTGCGGATCAGCAACACTATCTGCATCGTTTCCATGTGGATGATGCGCGCTTGCTGCTGGCCTTGCATGACCCGGTTGGCGTGAGAATTTTGCAAGAGCGTTTTGATCAGCTGCTGGAAGCTTCCAGCCCAGCGGTGTTTGCCACTACTTTGGGTCTTTGATCCTTCAATTCCGCAATTTCTGTGACCAGTGTCTCTTTTCTGCAACAGCTCGGCTTCAGGCCATACTCAAATCATCACTGCGCAATATTGATTAGCCCAAGGTTTAATGCCGGACGTGCAGCCACCACGCTATTATTTATTGGCAATCAGGGCGCTGGCCCACGCGCGCATTACCCAGTTGCTGGTAGGTGGGTTCAAGTTAAATTTGTTAAAAAGCAACAATGTTTAATGAATTATTTGGGGATATGCACAGAACTTTATAAAAAATAGTGGTTTTTTTTTTGAGAGATGGTAAAATTTTTCGTACTCGGTCAGTCTGTTTACAGGATTGGCCGTCACTGGTTTAATTTATAGTCTTAATTAAGGGAATTAAAAAATGACTCGTTCCATTCTGCTTGCCGCTCTATTAGCTCTTGCTCTTGTCGCTTGCGGCAAGAAAGAAGAAGCTGCTCCAGCTCCTGCTGCTGAAGCTCCAATGGCTGCTCCTGAAGCTGCTGCACCTGCTGCACCTGCTGCACCTGCTGCACCTGCTGCTGAAGCTGCACCTGCTGCACCTGCTGCACCTGCTGCACCTGCCGCCGCTCCAGCTGAAGAAAAGAAGTAATTAAAGCACCAGACTAGTTGACCTAATTAGTCGTAATTCAACAAAAAGCCGACTTTGTCGGCTTTTTGTTTGTTGGAAGTCAATCAGGCCGCGCTGTTTAAACAATCTCGCGCCAGTCGAATCCGGCTTGTTGCTCGGCAATGCCAATCCAATCAGTCGCACAACCCAGTACGGTGCTCAAGGCTTGCTTTGCAAGTAGTGGCGTATTGTTTTTAGCGCTGAGGTGCGCCGCCAGAATATGCTGTAACTGATGGTTATCCAGTTTTGCCAGCAAGGCTGCGGAAGTTGCATTGTCCAGATGCCCAAGTCGGCTGCTTACGCGTTGCTTGAGCGACCAACTATAGGGGCCATTCATCAACAGATCCAGATCATGGTTACATTCCAGCACCAGGGCATGACAGCGATTCAGCATGGTTTCGATGAACGGGGTAGAGGTGCCGGTATCGGTTAATACCCCCAGCTTTTTTGCACCGTCGCTGAATGCATATTGCACCGGTTCACGCGCGTCATGCGGTACCGGGAAAGGGTGGACTTGAATATCACCAACAGCAAAGGATTGATGGCTGTTGATGGTATGGATTTCGGGACGGCACTCACCAGGCAAAAAACGTTGAACGGCACACATCGTCCCATGCGTAAGCCAAACAGCTAAACGATGTTTGGCGGCAAATTTGAATACGCCGCTGGCGTGGTCATCATGCTCGTGCGTGACCAGGATGCCGGAAAGTTGCCTGGGTTCCAGCCCAAGTCTGGCGAGACGAGTTGTCGTATCTCTCAGGCCAAAACCACAGTCCATCATCAGCCGCGTGGTGCCCACTTCAACTACCAGCGCGTTACCAGCACTGCCACTGCCTAGAGAGGCGAAGCGCATTACTTCAGTTGTTCATAGAGCAGGCTGATGATGCGGTTGGCAATGGGCGAGCGGTTGCGAGCGCCCTCTTTATCAGCGACAGTCACCAAGGTTTTGTCGTCAGCACTGCTTTCAACTTTGATGCGGTATTGTTTATCTGGATTAACTTTATCTTTGCTGTCGCCACCCCAGAACTTCAGCTTATCCATCAGGCCCTTATCATCCTTGGCTGGTGTCGGCTTGGGTTCTTCTTTTTTATCCGTGTCATCGCCCCAGAATTTCAGCTTGTCCAGCAGGCCTTTCTTTTCCTTTGGCGTGTCATCGATATCCACGTCTGAATAGCGTACATAAAACAAGCCGCGCGAGCGGTCTTTATCTTCAACCACAAAACCGATGCGGTCCAGAGCCAAGCCGACGCGACGCCAGGAGCGGTCGAATTGATCATTCAGTACCAGATTCACGCTGCCTTCAGCCTCTTTGTTGAGGGTGGCGCGTTGTTCTTGTGACGGTGAGGCAATGATGGAGCGCGATTTTTTTTCTTCTACGCCCAGTTTCACCATGAGGCGGCGCAGTAATTCAGCATCGATGTCGTCATCCAGTGGGTTATCCGGCTTACTTTTAGCTTTATCTTCGAGGCGGTAGCCAGTTTCGACCTCGCCATAAATAGTTCTCACTTTTTGTTTTCCGTCATCAGGCACGCTATTTACGGTACGATGCGTCATATAGATTTCAGTGGTGCCTTCATTGCTGCCGCGGTCAATGCGGGTGCGAAACTTCTGCCGGTCGGCAGTGTTGGAAAGCTTATCCAGCCAGCCCTGAAATTTGTCCAGATAGTTGCCTTTTTCATCTTTCTTGAGATCACCCTTATCAATCCACTCGGTTTCCATGACGCCGGTTTCCGCATTTTCCACGCGCACTGCAAACCCTTGATCAGTCCAGAACTCGCGTATCATGGGCCATATCTTTTCTGCCGGGGCATCTACTACCAGCCAGCGTTGCGCTCCGGCTCGTTCCATTCTGACACTGTCGGAAGTTGGCAGGATTTTCTCTACACCTACTTCCTGCCCTTCTTGCTCCTTATTAAAGGACGAATAAGTTGTACCGCCGCCAGGAACCGAAAAAGTGTCACTGGCAGATGCCGAGGTCAGGTCAGGAGGTACCTCCAACGGGCGTGAGCGGCCTGAGGACTTGTAATCGGGTGTATTGTCAATAAAAGGAATTGAATCACATCCGCTGATGGTGAGCGCCAACAGGCAGGCTAGGGTGGTGGTACTGGTGTTGAATCGATTCATGTAGGCTCTCATGGCAAAATAGCGGCGCTTTTCATGGCGCTACGCAAGGTTTCGTAATACTGCCTGGACATGGGTAGCAGCGGCAGGCGTATGCCACCCGCTATCAAGCCCATTTCCTGCAATACCCATTTGACTGGGATCGGATTAGTTTCGACAAACAACTTCTGGTGTAATTCAAACAATTTGCTATTGATGGTTCTGGCCTTGATAGCGTCGCCCGCCACGGCGGCCACGCACATTTCGTGCATGAGTCTGGGAGCAACGTTAGCGGTCACCGAGATCGCGCCACGCGCTCCCAACAGCATCAGCGACATGGCGCTGGCGTCGTCTCCGCTGTAAACGGCGAAATCCTCGGGCGCTCTCAGTAATAGGTCAGTGCCACGCTCGATATTGCCGGTCGCATCCTTGATCCCGACAATATTGGGAATGGCAGCGAGGCGCAATGCCGTATCGTTGTGAATATCACAGGCTGTGCGCCCTGGCACATTGTAGAGAATCTGAGGGATATCC
>JADGRN010000093.1 GCA_017880825.1 Methylophilaceae bacterium
TGAGACGGTAGGCTTCGAGGACGCGCGGGTCCGCGAGCCGGTAGTAGACGGTGCTTCCGTCGCGCCTGGTCGTCACGAGCCCGGCGGCCCGGAGCACCGCGAGGTGCTGGGACATGTTGGGGACCTGGCAGCCCACGCACGTCGACAGCTCCTTGACCGAAGCCTCGCCGGTCGTCGCGGTAAATCGTGAGGCCAGCAATGATCCGGCTTCGGTGGGTGAGCCTTTGTCGGGGTTTGAAGTCAAGCTTAACGGGCAGTCTGAGCTGCTGGTGCGTGGCCCCGGGGTGATGCTGGGTTACTGGAATAACCCGCAAGCTACTCAGCAGATGATAGATTCCGCTGGCTGGCTAAATACCGGGGATATCGTCGAAATCCGTGATAAGCGCATCTATATTCGTGGCCGCAGCAAGAATATTCTGGTGCTGTCCAATGGCGAGAAAATTGCACCGGAAGATGTGGAAAAAGCCGTATTAGCCGATCCGGCATTTCAGCAAGTCATGCTGATCGGCGAGGCAAAACCCTGTTTGGTATTGCTGGCGGTGAGTGCCGAGAAGGATGAGCGGGCGCTGTTAAAGCGTGCCAATGCGCAGATTGCGCATCTGCCGCGCCATGCGCGCATACGCCGGATTATTTTATCAAGTGAAGAGTGGACTAGCGGAAACGGCTTACTGACCCCCACGCTCAAGATCAAGCGTGAGGCGGTATATCAACTTCACTTGTCCAACATTGAGGAAGTTTACCGCGAGATAACCGGCTAAGGATTAGCCTTTTAGCGCCATTTCGATGAGGATTTTTGCTGCTTTTTTTGCGTACTTGATCGCGCCTGAGCCACGCTTCATTTGTTCGGCCTGGACAGCACCTTCAATCAGCAAGGATAGTTGCAAAGCCAGCGCTTCAGGGTCTTTAGCTCCAGCATCCGTGGCCAAACCCGCTAAATACTGTTTGAACTGACGTGACTGCTCGGCCGAAAGCCGGTGTACGGCGTTTTCTTCATTGGGAAACTCTGCCGAAGCCTTGAGAAAAGCCATGCCACGAAAGTCCGGCGCAGTGATCCACTCTTCGATATGGTCAAACAGTTGCTGCAGTTTTTCTGTGGGCTTTTTGCTGCTCATTTTGCCATTGAGCCAAGCCTGAAAATCCTGATGACCCTTTTGCAATACTTCCAGAATCAAATTCTCTTTGGAGTGGAAGTATTTGTAGAGTGTCATCTTGGTCGTGCCAGCGACAGCGACGATGGTATCAACTCCGGTCGAGTTGATGCCGCGTGTCTGGAAAAGATCAGACGCCACATGCAATATCTTTTCGCGCAATATCGACACTATTCATATCCAGTCAAAACTGAGGATGGTTTACTTTACCACCAAAATAAACCCGACGCTATATTTACAGGTAAGTAAGGTTTTATTTACGCCCCTCTGGTTTCATTGGGCCGAATCAGGCTGAAACCTATATAAAATGCGGTCTTATGAAGTAAATATCGCTTTACATTATTTATTCATACTATGAAATATACAAATCTGTATATTTCATGGTGTTTTATCTGCATAGAATAAAAAAGGGCGCTTGGCGCCCTTTATGTTTTATGCATAACGGGTTACCCAGTGGAGTTCATCATCAACATCGGTGTGTAATTGCAGCGTACTTTTTGCATGATTTGCCCAACCAGCTGTTGGTCTGCCGCCTTGGTCGAGACCTCCCCGCTAACCACGTTTTCCAGGTAAATTGCCCGCTGGTTGTCCGGAAGCATCAGTGCCTCAGGGTACTGGCACTGGCCTTTACGCATCTGTTCCATAGAGGCATATAGTCCGGCAGTTTGCTCCGGGCTTGCCGCAACGGCTTCGATATCTTTAGTAGGTGCAACCGGCTTAATCATGGCAGCGGAATTAGCTGCATTAGCTGTGGCACTCAGTGGATTAGAAAATCCAAATACCAGCATGCTGGAGATTGCGGTGACGAGGAATACGCTGGCGGTCATCGCATAGGCCGAGCGCTTGCTGATGAAACGGTCTTTTTCGGTCTGCGCTTGAATCAGCGCCTGGGCGACCTGTCTGGCGTGCTGTCCAGCGGCACAGCCCGGTGTGCGTATTTCTTCCTGCAACATGCTGATCGCGATGAAATAAAGCTGCTGAGCAAGCGTTTCGGATTCCTGTGCGCCACTGGCACTGGCCTGTGCGGTGAGATATTCCAGCAAAGCCTGGGGTTCGGCGCTGTTGATTTCTGCGGCACTCAGCTTGTCGCGCATGTGTGGCGCGTCAATCCAGTCAGCGAGAATATCAAATAAGGCAAGCAGGCGTTCACGCGGCGTGCCGCCTGCTTTTTTCAGCATCCTTAAAAACCATACGGAATTGAGAATATCCATACCCGGCCCCCGAGATAAAACCTATAGTTTAGAATGGCTTGACTTCGACCAATAGTATAACCGCAATCAGAATGAGCACGGGTAACTCGTTGAACCATCTGAAGTAGACGTGGCTATGACGATTGCGGTCATGCTTGAAGTCCAGCAGCAGCTTGCCGCAGTAAATATGGTAAACAACCAGCACACCAACCAGTCCCAGCTTGGCATGCAACCAAGTGCCAGTGATGCCATAAGCCAACCACAACCATAGCCCGAAAACGATGGTCAGTATGGCGCCCGGTGTCATGATGCCGAAGTACAGTTTGCGCTCCATGAGCTTGAAGCGGGCGATGCTTGAGGCATCTTCGCTCCCATGCGTTTTGCACATGGCATGGTAGACGAACAGTCGTGGCAGATAGAACAACCCGGCAAACCAGGTCACCATGAAAATGATGTGCCAGGCTTTAATCCAGAGCATCAGCTTGGTCTGGCCAATTGCTTATCGAGCAGGCTGTGCAAAGCGGTGAAATCAATTACCCCGACCACGTGTCGGACAATGCGGCCTTGCTGGTCGATAACGAAAGTTGTTGGGGTTAGTTGCACATTATCGAAACGCGACGCTATGTCACCCTGAATGTCGAGCGAGACCGGGAAAGGCAGTGCTTTTTTCTCGGCGTAATTCAGCACGTGGTTGGGCGGGTCATAAGACATTGCCACGGCAATGATCTCAAAACCCTGATTGTGATATTGCTTGTAAGTTTCAATCAATTTGGGCATCTCGGCAATACAGCCGGTGCAGGTGGTCGCCCAGAAATTGACCAGCACTATCTTGCCGCGCAGATCTTTCATCTGCATTATTTTGCCCTGCAAGGTGGTAAATGTGACGTTGGGCGCTTGCTGTTTTTGCAGTAGCGAATAAGCAAGAATGGCCAGCAGGATCAGCATGCACGCAGGCAAAAGCAGCTTGCGCAAGCCTGAGCGCGATGCCAGGCGTGAGATGTGAGTATGTAAATTCATGGGCGCTTCAAGTGGCAGTCAATGCCAACAATTGTGGTGTTTTTCTGCATGTTTGTCACTCAGTTCGAGTTCGTCCTGTTCTGGTTATCCTGAAGTGGGCGCGCAATGTAGGCGGTTAGCAGCATGATATAATCGCGGCTTTGGTAATAATTTCTTCGTTTATGACCGCCCGCCTGCGCGAAATCCCTTACAACTACACTTCATTCTCTGACCGTGAAATCGTCATTCGGTTTCTTGGTGAGGAAATCTGGACCGTCCTCAATAAGCTGCGTGACGAACGCAAAACCGGTCGCTCGGCACGTATGCTGTTCGAAGTGCTGGGCGATCTGTGGGTGGTCTCGCGCAACCCCTACCTGCAGGATGACTTGCTGGCCAATGCCAAGCGCCGCAAAGCGCTGATTGACGCGCTGCATCATCGCATCAGGGCCATTGATGAGCGCAGTCAGGGCAATCCGCTGGTGCTCAAGCTGGTGATTGCGGCGCGTCAGGCGGTTACCGCATTTGAGAATGAATTCCGTCAGACCGAAAATCTGCGCAGAAAAACGCTGGCCAAGCTGGGCCGCATCACGCGCAAGGACAACATCCAGTTCGATGGCCTGACGCGCGTGTCGCACGTCACCGATGCCACCGACTGGCGCGTCGAATATCCGTTTGTGGTGATCAATCCGGATACCGAGGAAGAAATCGCCGCCATCGTCAAAGCCTGTATCGAGTTAGGGCTTACTATCATCCCGCGTGGCGGTGGTACTGGCTACACCGGCGGTGCCATACCTCTGACCAAGACTTCGGCTGTGATCAATATCGAAAAGCTGGATACCTTGGGCCGCGTCGAAATGAGCACCTTGTCCGGAGTGGGTCGGCAGGTAGCCACTATCCATTGCGGTGCCGGTGTTGTTACCAAACGTGCGATGGAAGCTGCTAGCGAGGCAGGTCTGGAATTTGCCTGCGACCCAACTTCAGCCGATGCCTCCTGCATAGGCGGTAACGTCGCGATGAACGCCGGTGGCAAAAAAGCCGTGCTGTGGGGCACGGCGCTGGATAACCTCGCTTCATGGCGCATGGTGACGCCCGACGCCACCTGGATGGAAATCGAGCGGCTGGACCATAATCTGGGCAAGATTCACGATGCTGCCATGGCGCGCTTCAAGATCAGCCGCTACGATGCCGATGGCAAAACCTTGCAAGCCGAGCCGGAGATTTTGGAAATCCCCGGCCCCAGCTTCCGCAAAGTCGGTCTGGGCAAGGACGTCACCGATAAATTCCTAGCTGGCTTGCCCGGCATCCAGAAAGAAGGTTGCGATGGCTTGATCACTTCGGCCACCTTCATCCTGCATCGCATGCCCAGGCATGTACGCACGATTTGTCTGGAGTTCTTCGGCTCCGTTTCACTGGCGGTGCCTGCGATTGTCGAAGTGAAGGATTATCTGGATGCGCACCCGGACGCCATTCTGGCGGGGCTGGAACATCTGGATGAGCGCTATCTGAAGGCCGTGGGTTACGCCACCAAAGCTAATCGCGCACAGCGGCCCAAGATGCTGCTGATTGCCGATATCGCCAGCGATAACGAAGACGCCATAGGCGAAGCTGCCTCGCATATCGTGCGCCTGGCCAATGCGCGCGGCGGCGAGGGTTTCATCGCCGTGTCTGCCGAAACGCGCAAGAAATTCTGGCTGGATAGGGCGCGTACCGCCGCCATCGCCAAACACACCAACGCCTTCAAGATCAACGAGGACGTGGTGATTCCACTGCCACGTCTGGGCGATTATTCCGATGGTATTGAACGCATCAATATTGAGCTGTCGATCAAGAACAAGCTCAAGCTGGTTGATGCGCTGCAGGAGTTCCTGGCAAGTGATCTGCCGCTGCTGGAAGACGAAGATACCAAGGCCGACCCGGATGCGCTGCTGGCCAAACGCGAACAGTCGCTGCAGCTGCTAGGGGCTGTGCGCAAGCATTGGAGCACAGTGCTGCACAATCTCGACGCGCCATTGTCTGTGCTGGGCAAGGAATTTGAAGGTGCGGAAAAAATTGCAGCGGAAAATGTGTTCCGTGCGGTGCAGGAACACCAAGTGCGGGTTTCGTGGAAGCGCGAACTGAAGAAGCCGCTACATGATATTTTCACTGGTCGTGAGTATCAAAAAGTCTTGGCGCGTTGCGACGAAATACATCAGGAAGTGCTCAAAAGCCGCGTGTTTATTGCCATGCACATGCATGCCGGCGATGGTAACGTGCATACCAATATCCCGGTGAACTCAGATGATTATGCCATGTTGCAAGAGGCCAATGCGGCTGTTGCCAGGGTGATGCAGCTTGCTAAAAATTTAGGTGGAGTGATTTCCGGTGAGCATGGTATCGGCATTACCAAGATGGAATACCTGGATGCCAGCACCATCGCCACTTTCGCCGATTACAAACAAAAAGTGGACCCGGAAGGCCGCTTCAATAAAGGCAAGCTCATTGCCGGCTCGGATCTGCGCTCGGCCTACACGCCCAGCTTTGGTTTGCTGGAACTGGAATCGCTCATCATGGAGCAGTCGCAAATCGGCGAGATTGCCGATTCCATCAGCGACTGCCTGCGTTGCGGCAAGTGCAAGCCGGTGTGCACCACCCACGTGCCGCGCGCCAATCTGCTGTATTCGCCGCGTAACAAGATTCTCGCGACGTCCTTGCTCATTGAGGCGTTCCTGTATGAAGAACAGACGCGCCGCGGCATTTCGCTCAAGCACTTCGATGAATTCAACGACGTCGCCGACCACTGCACGGTGTGCCACAAGTGCCTGAATCCGTGTCCGGTGGATATCGATTTTGGCGACGTGTCGATT